>NZ_JARAMO010000282.1:0-8402 GCF_028807275.1 Mameliella sp. AT18 | reverse complement strand
CGGGGGAGTCGACCGCAGGGAGACGGGGGTCATGCCGGAGGCGTGCCTTCGGCATGTCTCCCCCCACGCCACGCCCGGCGACCGGCACCACCTTCAGCCGAGAATGCCCCGCATCGCCGTCAGGAAAGCCCGCACTTCCCCCATCGAGTTGTAGTGCGCCAGCGACACCCGGATGCAATCGGCCTGCCCCAGGGGGTCCAGCACGTTGCCCGAGTAGTGATCCGCCTTGCGGGTATGCGTGCGGATGCCGGCCTCGTTCAGCGCCGTGACGATCTCGGCTGAAGGGCGCCCTTCGGCCCAGAAACTCACCAGCCCCTCGCGGCCCGCGTTGTCGGTGCCGCCGATAACGGTCACTCCGGGCAGGTCGGCCAGCCCGGCCAGGTTGCCGGTGCCGTGGATCATCGCCTGGCACAGCGCCGCCTCGTGGGCATGGATCGCCCGCCGAGCCTCTGCCAGCCGCTCGGTCCGCGTCGCCGCATCCGACACCTGCGCGCCCAGCCAGTCGAAATAGCTCACGACGTCCGAGAAGGTCGCATAGGCGCCGGTATCCCGCGTGCCCAGTTCCCAGTTGCCCTCCGGCCCGCCGATCAGCGCATCATGCGCCAACGCTGTCAGCCGGTCCGAGGCCCAGGCCACGCCGTAGCCATGCCGCGAAAAGACCTTGTACGGAGAGATCACGTAGCCGTCGACACCCGCACCCGCCACGTCGATATGGCCGTGGCAGGCGTGCTGGATGCCGTCGACGATGATGAAACACTCGGGCGCCACGGCGCGGATCGCATCGGCGATCCCCGGCAGGTCCATCCCGATCCCTGTCACCGGCGACGTGTGCAGGATCGTGGCCACCGCCGTGTCCGGCGTCACATGCGCCGCATAGGCATCGGGCGTCACCCGCCCCGTGGCGTCCTCATGCGGGATCAGGACATGCCGCCGCGAGGATACCCCGGCCCAGCGCGCCATCGCGCTGCGCGATGCAGGGTGTTCCACGGTCGACCCCAGCACGCTCCCCGGCCCCGCACCCAGGCAGGCATCCCGGATCAGCCGGAACAGCAGTTCGGTGCCGCTTTCGCCAAAGATCACCGCACCGCCCTCGGCGCCCAGGAAATCGCGCACATCCGCCCGCGCCCTGTCGATCACCTCGACCAGCGCCCTGGAGGCCGGGTTGTCGCGCCCCTGGTTGTCGGGGATCGCCGCGAACCGCGTCGATGTCTCGACCACCGATTTCAGGGTCAGTGCCCCGCCCGCGTTCTCGAAGAACACGCGCTTGCCGGTAAAGGGGCAGTCCTCGACATGGGCAAAACGCCCGCGAATCTCGCTCAACAAGGCATCTTCGAACATCAGTGTGGTTTCCGTTCTTCCCGTTCCACGGCCTGCGCCGCCTCTTCCATGTCCTCGGGATCCTCCGAGGGGATCGCGTAACTGCCGCCCAGCCACTTCGCCAGGTCCACATCGGCGCAGCGTTTCGAGCAGAAGGGCCGGTACTCGGGGTCAGTGGTCTTCGAACAGATCGGACAGCTCATATCACCTCTCTCAACGCCACGCGGTCGCGCTTGCGCTGCAGTTCCAGCAGGCCCAGCGTCGTCCATCCCGCCACCACGGTCTCCGTGGTCTCGGCCTTCAGCGCCGCCTTCAGCACGCTTTCGACTTGGCGGCGGTCCTTTTTCACCATCGGCGCCGGGTCGACCACGATCTGCCCCCCCAGACCGCGCAGCCGCAGCTGGCGCGGCAGGTCCCGCATGGCGGCGATATTCGCTTTCAGCCCCGCCGCCGGAGAGGTATCGCCGCCGGTGTTGATGTCCACCGCCACCAGCGCCGAGGTCGGTTCGATCAGCATCGACCCGCCAGAGGGCAGCACCACACGCGCCTTGCCCAGCGCCTCGATGGTCTCACCCAGTTCGTGCCGGTCGAATGCCCCCTCGGCGTCGTCCAGATCCGCCGGGCCGACCCATTCGCGCCAGGCCAGCGCATGCGGGCCGTCACCCTCGACCAGCAATTCCGCGTCGCCGATGGTATCCGCCAGCACCGCGCGGGCCAGGTCCGACATGGCCAGCAGGTCATCCATGACCTCATCCGCCAGGTCCGGATGCGCCGAGGAGCGCAGGATGACCCCCGCCCCCTCTGGCAAAGGGTTTTCAGAGATGACGTCATGCGCGATCTCCAGCAGGGCATCGCGGGTCTCGTCGTCGCGGATCTGGCGCGAGACGTTGATCCCCGGCGCCCCCGGCGTGACGATGGCATAGCGCGACTTGAACAGGATACGGTTGGTCACCGGGATCGCCTTGCCCGGTTCGGCATAGCCTGTCACCTGCACCAGCAGCCGGTCGCCGGGGCTCAGCCCCTTGACCTGCCGCAGAAAGGCATTGCCGTCGGGCGTGCGCAGGAAGAGCCCGCCCTGCCCTTTCATCGGCCGTTCCACGACGCCGCGATAGATCGACCCGGGACGCGGCAGGTCCGCGTCGATCAACAGGTCTTCCAACTGCCCGTCCACCAGCAAAGCAGCCGCCTCGCGGCCTTTCCACTGGTCCAATACGATTGTGCTGCCCTTCATGACGCGTCCCTGTAAAGCGGATAGCCCGCTGCTTGAAGCAGATTTGCCGTCTCGGCCAGCGGCAAGCCCACCACGGCGGTGAATGACCCGCTGATCCAGGGGATCAGCGCCCCCGCCGGTCCCTGGATGCCGTAGCCGCCCGCCTTGCCACGCCAGTCGCCGCTGTGCAGGTAGGCATTCAGCTCTTCGTTGGACAGCATCTTCATCTTGACCTGCGTGACCACGTCCCGCTCCCAGACCTTTTCACCCCGGCGCACTGCGACGGCGGTGATGACCCGGTGGCGCCGCCCCGACAACAGGGTCAGGAACTGCGCCGCCTCCTTTTCATCCGCCGGCTTGCCCAGGATGCGGCGGCCCATTGCCACGGTGGTATCCGCCGACAACACGATCTCGTCCGGGTCCGAGGGAATCGCCTCGGCCTTTTCCCGGGCCAGCCGCACGCAATAGGGACGCGGCTGTTCCCCCTTTTTCGGGTCCTCGTCGATATCCGGCGGACGGATGTCATCGGCCGTGACACCAAGCTGTGCCAGCAGCTCGCGCCGGCGGGGGCTGCCGGAGCCCAGGATCAGGCGGGGCTTTGGGGACATGGACGATTTCCTTGCAACGGGGACAGGTCAGGCTTCACCAGAGGCGCCGCGCGGATGCAAGGGTGCGACAGGCGCCGCCACGCGAAAAAGCGGCTTGAAAGCCGCTTTCAACGCGCTTCGCAAGCGCGTTCCCCGCATCACCCGGCGAACACCGCAACCGGAAAGGCTGCGCGCCGCCGGTCTTGCAACTTACTTGAAGCGATAGTTGATCCGACCCTTGGTCAGGTCGTAGGGGGTCATTTCCACCTGGACCCGGTCTCCCGCGAGGACACGGATGCGGTTCTTGCGCATCTTGCCTGCCGTATGCGCGATGATCTCATGGCCGTTGTCAAGCTCGACCCGGAACGTCGCGTTCGGCAGGAGTTCCTTCACGACACCGGGAAATTCGAGCGTATCTTCCTTGGCCATGTTCTCTCCTGAATCGAAAACCGCGCTCTAGGCGCGGCGCGCCATAATATGCGCCTGCAGCGCGGGGAATTCAAGTCACATCTCAGCGCAGGGCAACCACCTCCGGCGCGCCGTCCCGGCCCACCTGATCGTCCCAATGCAGCCGGTTCAGAACCACGCCCTCACGCCGCACCCGCGCCACCGCGCCCGGGTCGATCTCGGCATAGGTCCAGCCGGGCCGGTTCAGCACACCATCGGCCAGGATGCCGGTTTCGGGAAAGCCGATGTCCGGCGGGCCGAAGACGGCCCCACGACCGACGCTGACATCGATCGACTCGCTCCAGTCCGCCTCCCCCACGACCGAGGACATGACCGCGACACATTGCGCCTCCAGCGCGCGGGCCATAGCGCCGATGCGCACCCGGCTGTGCCCGGACAGCGCCTCTGTCACCGAGGGCACCAACAGGATTTCCGCCTCCTGCAGGGCCCGCCCCAGCAACGGATATTCGCTGTCATAGCAGATCAGGATACCGATCTTGCCCAGCACCGTGTC
Source organism: Mameliella sp. AT18 (assembly GCF_028807275.1). Taxonomy (NCBI): domain Bacteria; kingdom Pseudomonadati; phylum Pseudomonadota; class Alphaproteobacteria; order Rhodobacterales; family Roseobacteraceae; genus Antarctobacter; species Mameliella sp. AT18. The sequence goes on along the minus strand of NZ_JARAMO010000282.1, from coordinate 4,327 downwards.
GAACAGCCGCAGCGGCCCGCCCGGCACGACGTCCCAGTCCTCGCGCTCGAACCGGGTCATGATTTGCTTGTCCTGCACGCCCATCTCGCCCGAAGGCGCAAAGAAGCGCGCCCGGTTCACCGGACGCGGCCCGATCGCGGGATCGAAGACCGGTGCCGAGGCGGCCAGGATATGCACCCCGAACCGCCGCGCCAGCGAGGCGTGCAACGCATCGGCGGCGGGCACCCGCTCGGACACCGCGTGCAGGCTGGCTTCTAGGTCCAGGGCGACTTCGCGGCCTGCCAGTGTCGCCAGTTCCATCGCGCCGTATTCGGGAAAGACCAGCAGGTCGGCCCCCTCGCCCACAGCCTCACTCACCCATCGGGTCAACTTGGCCTCGTAAGCCTGCCAACTGTCCAGAAATTCCGCCGGGTACGCCGCCGCTGCAACCTTCATCTCACTGCCTCACAATGCCCGCATCCAGAACTGGAGCGGCTTTTCCGTCTCCACCTCCTGGTCGATGTCCTTCCAGCGGAACCGCGCCACCGCGCCCTCCAGCGGTTCATAGCCCCGCTTGCGCCAGAACGGATCAAGCGGCGCGTAACCTGCAGGCCGCAGCGGGTGATCCTTGGGACGCACCACCCCGCAAAAGACGCAGTACCGCCGCCCAAGCTCGCGCGCATGCGCTTCGCGCAGATCAAAGAACCGGTGCCCGATGCCGTGCCCGCGATACTCGGGCAAGAGCACCGACTCGGCACAGTAAAAGATCTGGGACAGGTCAAAGCCCATGCCCTCGAAGACCCCGGCAAAATCCTCGGCGTGATCCTCCAGAGGGGTGCCCGTGGACGCCCCGACAAGCCTGTCGCCGTCAAACGCCCCGACCAGCACCGCGTTTTCGCTCTCGCGGTAGGTCTGCAGATAGCCGCGCTCATAGGCGAAGTCCCCGTCATAAAGATAGGGAAAGGCACGGAAAACCGCGATCCGCAGCCGCGCCACGTCATCCAGCGCCGCCTCCAGCGCGGCGCCTGTCAGCACCTCGACCCGCATCACGAGACCTGCGCGGTCCAGTCTGCGAGGTTGTAATAGGTGACAACCCGGCTGATCTTGCCGCCGTCCAGCGAAAAGAACGACCCCGCCGGCAGGCGATAGGTCTGTCCGCGTGCCTCCGGCAGCCCCTCGTCCGTCTGCAGGTAGGTGCCGTTGACGGTGAATTCCGCCGCAGCCCGGCTGCCATCCTCGCTCTCGAAGACCACCATATCGGTCAGATTTTCACGGTAGCAGCGGCTCATGTGGGCGCAGAACGCCTCGAACAGCTCTTTGCCGCGCCGCACTTGTCCCTCGTTGACGTGATGTGCCACGTCATCCGACAGGCACTCCAGCATTCCCGCCGTGTCGCCCGCATTGAAGGCCGCGAAATACTTCGCCACCACGTCCCGCGCCTGACCCATTGCGCAACTCCCTGTTTCTTCTCTCTGAAAATACTCGAAAAAGCGGTGCAGCCGCTTACTCCGCACTCCATTGATCGCCCAGCCGCTTGACCAGCTGGTCCCGCGTCTGGCGATAGGCGTTCAGCTTCTGCTCGCGCGTCTCGCCGATGCCTGTCGGATCCATGATCGGCCAGTATTCCACCGTCAGGTGGTAATAGCGTGTCAGGTCCAGCGCCCGCCGCTGCGAGGCCGGCGACAGGGTGACGATCAGGTCGAATCCCGACAACATCTCGCCCATCTGCTCCATTTCCTCGAAACTGCGCGATCGGTGCCGTTCCAGCTCTACCCCGATCTCCGCGCAGACCGAAATCGCGAAACCGTCGATCTCGAGATCGTTCACGACACCGACCGACTGCACATAGGTCTCTGTCCCGTACAGCTTTTTCATGATGCCCTCGGCCATCGGGGACCGAACGGCATTGTGGTCGCAGGCAAAGAGGATCGACTGCGGCAGCTCCGGCACCTCAGCCCCCGAAATGCAGGACGCAGACCAGGGTGAACAGCCGTCGCGCTGTGGCGTCGTCGACCTCCACCTTGCCCTCCAGCCGCTCCTGCAGGATGCGCGCGCCTTCGTTGTGAATGCCCCGCCGGGCCATGTCGATGGTCTCGATCTGGCTGGGCGGCAGGGTCCGCACGGCATCGAAGTAGCTCTTGCAGATCTGGAAGTAGTCCTTGACCACCTGCCGGAAGGGCGACAGCGACAGGTGGAATTCCGCCGCCTTTTCATGATCTTGTGTGCTGACGTCAAAGACCAGCCGCTTGTCCCGGATCGACAGCCCCACGTTGTAGGGCCCGGGCGGCACGGCGCGATCCTCGCGCGCGGGCAGGACAAAGGAATTCTCTTCCATCAGGTCGAACATGGCCACGCGCCGCTCCTGCTCGATCTCCGGCGTCGGCGGAGGCAGGTTGGCATCATCCAGTTCGATATGCGCGATGCGGGTCATGGGCAGCATCCTGAAAACTCGCATTGGCTTAGCGCGGCCCGCCCCCGGGGGCAATGGCACCAAAGGGTCAAATCTTGTGCCCGGACCGGCCCCGCCTCAACCCTACAGCAAGTCCGCCACCAATTCGGGCGGACGGCACAGCCGCACGCCTTTCGGCGAACAGACGATGGGCCGTTCGACCAGTTCGGGATGCGCCACCATCGCCTCCAGGAAAGCTGCCTCGTCAACCCCCTCCTCCAGCAGTCCCAGGTCCTTCGCCTGATCACGCGCGGTGCGCAGCGCCTCGCGCGCCGTCAGCCCCGCCACGGCAAACAGTGCCTGCAACTGCGGCACCGTCCAGCCCGTCTGCATGTAGGGCACGACAACAGGCTCCTCGCCCGCCTGCCGGATCAGCTCCAGCGCCGCGCGCGACTTCGAACAGTTCGGGTTGTGAAATATGACGACCGTCATGCGAAGCCCCTTCAGCAATTGAGTTTTTCAAGCCGCGCCGTCACGCTCAGCCCATGTGCCTCCAGGCTTTCGGACCGCGCCAGCACCTCGGCTGCCGGGCCGATGGCGCGCAGGCTGTCCGGCGTCATCCGCGCCAGCGTCGTCCGCTTGAGGAAATCCATCACCGACAGACCGGAAGAGAACCGGGCAGAGCGCGCCGTCGGCAGGACGTGGTTCGGCCCGCCGACATAGTCTCCGATGGCCTCGGGCGTCCACTGGCCCAGGAAGATCGCCCCGGCGTGTTGGCATTTCCCGGCCAGCGCCTCTGGGTCGGCCACGCAAAGCTCCAGGTGCTCGGGCGCGATCCGGTTCGACAGCGCCGCCGCCTCGTCCAGGTCGGCCACCGTGATCACCGCCCCGAAATCGCGCCAGGAGGCCCCCGCGATGGCCCGCCGCTCCAGCGTCTGCAAGCGCGCCTCGACGGCCTCCGCCACCTGGCGGCCAAATGCCTCGTCGGTGCAGATCAGCAGCGCCTGCGCGCTCTCGTCGTGCTCTGCCTGGCTCATCAGGTCCAGCGCGATCCAGTCCGGATCGGTGTCTCCATCGGAAATGACCAGTATCTCGGACGGGCCGGCGATCATGTCGATGCCGACCTTGCCAAAGACCCGGCGCTTGGCCGCCGCGACAAAGGCATTGCCCGGCCCGGTGATCTTGTCCACCGGCGCGATGCTCTCGGTGCCATAGGCCAGCGCGGCAATCGCCTGCGCGCCGCCGATGCGATAGATCTCGTCCACCCCGGCAATCCGCGCCGCCAGCAGGACCGCCGGGTTCACGACCCCGTCCGGCGTCGGCACGCAGATCGCCAGCCGCTCAACACCCGCCACCTTGGCGGGAATGGCGTTCATCAGCACCGACGAGGGATAAGAGGCCAGCCCCCCGGGCACATAAAGCCCCGCCGCAGACACCGCCCCCCAGCGCCAGCCCAGCGTGGCGCCTTCCGGGTCGGTCCAGCTCTGGTCCTGCGGCATCTGTCGGACGTGGTAGGCGCGGATCCGCTCGGCCGCCGTTTCCAGCGCCTGGCGTTCGGCCTCGGGCACGCGCGCGCACTCCGCCTCGATCTCGGCCTCGGAAAACCGCAAGCCGGCTGCGTCCAGCTCCAGCCGATCGAATTTCGCGGTCAGCTCCAACACCGCCGCATCGCCGCGCGCACGCACGTCCGCGATGATCTCCGCCACCACGGAATCCACGTCCGGGCTGTCCTCCCGCTTGGCCCCCAGAAGGGCCTGAAAGGCGGTTTCGAAATCGTCCTGGCGGCTATCGAGAAAGACGGGCATGGGCACCTCCGCTGTATCCAGCGCCTCTTAGCCCGCCCGTCCGCCGGCCTCAAGCGCCACGACCGGCGCGCTCCGCGTCTCAAACCATCTGCTTGAGCGCTTGCCATCCTCGGCAGACCGGTACTCAGCCTGTTCCCCGGAGCCCTCCGTCGCT
>NZ_JARAMO010000281.1:0-1275 GCF_028807275.1 Mameliella sp. AT18 | reverse complement strand
TCAGAGCTCGGGATAGATCGGGAACCGTTTGCAGAGGGCGTCGACCTCAGCCTTGACCTTTTCCTCGACCGCGGCGTTGTTGTCCTCGCCGTTGGCGGCCAGGCCGTCGACGACCTCGATGATCCAGTCCGCGATCTGGCGGAACTCGGCCTCGCCGAAGCCGCGGGTGGTGCCCGCCGGGCTGCCGAGGCGGATGCCGCTGGTCACCGTCGGCTTTTCCGGATCGAAGGGCACGCCGTTCTTGTTGCAGGTGATATGCGCCCGGCCCAGGGCCTTTTCGGTGGCGTTGCCCTTGACGCCCTTGGGCCGCAGGTCGACCAGCACCACATGCGTGTCGGTGCCATGCGTGACCGTGTCCAGGCCGCCCTTGATCAGCTGGTCGCTGAGCGCCTGCGCGTTGCGGATGACGTTCTGCTGGTAAGTCTTGAACTCCGGGCGCAGCGCCTCGCCGAAGGCCACCGCCTTGGCGGCGATGACATGCATCAGCGGGCCGCCCTGGATGCCCGGGAAGATCGCCGAATTCACCTTTTTAGCGATGTCTTCATCATTGGTGAGGATCATGCCCCCACGCGGACCGCGCAGGGTCTTGTGCGTGGTGGTGGTGGCCACATGGGCATGCGGGAAAGGCGAGGGATGTTCGCCCGCGGCCACCAGGCCGGCGAAATGCGCCATGTCGACATGCAGCCAGGCTCCGACCATGTCGGCGATCTGGCGCATGCGGGCGAAATCGATCTGGCGCGGGATGGCAGAGCCGCCGGCGATGATCATCTTGGGCTGGTGTTCCTTGGCCAGCGCCTCGACCTGGTCGTAATCCAGCGTGTTGTCCTGCTGGCGCACGCCGTACTGGATGGCGTTGAACCACTTGCCGGACTGGTTCGGCTTGGCACCGTGGGTCAGGTGGCCGCCGGCGTCCAGGCTCATGCCCAGGATGGTGTCGCCGGGCTTGATCAGCGCCTGGAAGACGCCCTGGTTGGCCTGACTGCCCGAGTTCGGCTGCACGTTGGCGAATTCGCAGTCGAACAGCTGCTTGGCGCGGTCGATGGCCAGGTTCTCGGCCACGTCGACCCACTGGCAGCCGCCGTAGTAGCGCCGGCCGGGATAGCCCTCGGCGTACTTGTTGGTCATGACGGAGCCCTGCGCCTCCATCACCGCGCGCGAGACGATGTTCTCGGAGGCGATCAGCTCGATCTCGTCGCGTTGCCGGCCAAGCTCGCCGGTGATCGAGCCAAACAGTTCAGGGTCGCGCGAGGCGAGGGACTCGGTGAAAAAACCGTC
>NZ_JARAMO010000280.1:0-26313 GCF_028807275.1 Mameliella sp. AT18 | reverse complement strand
CCGAACAGGCCCTGCGGGCGGAACAGCAGGATCAGCACGAACAGCAGGTAGGCGGCGGCCAGCGTCAGGCCGGGGTCGATCACCGTGGCCACGAAGGTTTCCAGCAGGCCCAGCATCAGCGCCGCGACGATGGTGCCGCGCACGTCGCCGACGCCGCCCATGATGACGATGACCAGCGCCTTGAGCGTGAAGAGAACGCCAGTCGAGGCATCCAGCGTCAGGAAGGTCGAGATCAGCGATCCGCCCACCGCCGTCACGGCGCCGCCGAGCGCAAAGGCCAGCGCCGAGAGGCGCGGCACGTCGATCCCCACCAGCCGCGCGCTGTCGGGCGCGACGGCAATGGCCCGGATCGACATGCCCGCGCGCGACCGGTTGAGCCAGAGCCACAGCCCGCCGCAGATCAGGACGGCGGCGATGGCGGCGGTGAGCCGGTTCAGTGCAAAGGTATCGCCAAGGATCTGCACCGGGCGGGCGAGGTAGGAATAGCTGAAATAATCGCCGCCAAAGACCGCCAGCATGAGCCCGACCGCGACAAAGGACAGCCCGAAGGTGGTCAGGATTGCGTCGACCTCCAGCTGGCCGCGCGATTTCGCGCGCCGCACCAGCGGGCGCAGCATGACCACGTAGATCAGCCAGTTGAGCGCAAAGGCCAGCGGCGCCACGATGAAGATGGTCAGCAGCGGGCTGACCTGGCCCGCGGTGTAGAACCAGAAGGCGGCAAAGCCGCCCGCGACCAGGAACTCGCCATTGGCGAGGTTCATGATCCGCGCGATGCCGTATTGCAGGTTCAGCCCCATCGCGATCAGCGCATAGGTGCCGCCCAGAAGAAGCCCGGTAATCAGGATGTCCATGTCGTGTCCGTGCCGCTCCGGCCCCGGGGTTTGCCCGGGGCCGGGAATGGCTTACTCCCAGCCGGTCTTGGGCATGGCCGCCACGGCGCCGTCACGGCCCGTCGAGGCGGCGCCCTTGAACACGCCGCCCTGCCACTGACCCACGGTCCAGTATTTCGCATTGGCGTTGTTCTCGTCCCAGTCGATGGGGCCGATGATCGTGTCAAAGCTGTTGGCGGCGATGTATTCGGCCACCTTCTCGCGGTCCGTGGTGCCCGCGCCCTCGATCGCCATCTGCAGGATCTGGAACGAGGCATAGGTGGGGGCCGAGGCCCAGAAATCCGGCGCCTGGCCGGTCACTTCCATGTGGCGCGCGGCATATTCCTTGAAGGCGTCGCCATCCGCATGGATGCCGCCCGCGCCCAGAACGCCCTCTGCCGATGCGCCAAAGCGGCCCGCGTAGGCCGGAAAGGCGGTCGCGACGGCGGTGTAGAAGGCCTTGGGGGCCAGTCCGGCGATCTTGGCCTGTTCGGTCAGGCCGAAGGTGTCGGGCGGATAGGAAAAGGCGACAAAGGCGTCCGGCTCGGCCGCCTTGGCGCCCTTGATCACCGGCGACAGGTCCTGCGTGCCCAGCGGGTAGGAATTGTCATAGACGATCTCGAACCCGGCCTCGGCCATCCTGGGGCGCGCGGCCTCTGCCAGTTCGATGCCAAATGCGTCGGCGACATTGACCATCGCCACGGTGCTGCCGATCTCGCCCGCTTCGCGCATGTCGCTCAGCACCTCGACCACGCCGCCCGCGAGGCCGGTGGCACCGCCCAGCAGGAAATACATGTCGGGAAACTTGTTCGACAGATCCTCGATCTGGTCCGAGATCGCGGTATGCGTGATCATCGGGTAGCCGTAGCGCTGAAAGATCGGCGCCGAAGCGATGTTGAGACCTGTGGAATAGGGGGCAAGGACGAAATCCGCCTTGTCCTGGGTGGCCAGGCGCTGCACCGCCTTGATGGTCTCGCCCGGGTTGGTCTGGTCGTCGTACTCGATGATTTCGACCATGTACTTGGTGCCGCCCACGTCGATCCCGCCGGCGGCGTTCACGTCATGCGCCCAAAGCTGGACGTTCGGCCAGAAGCTGACCTCTGCGCCGCCGGCCAGCGGCCCGGTCTTGGGACCGACCGCGCCGATTTTCAGCGTGTCCTGCGCCAGCGCGGTGCCGGCCAACCCGGTGGCCAGCGTCAGCGCCGCCACGGTTCCCAGTATCGTTCTGCGATTCATCTTGGTCTCCTCCCGGTTATGTTTTTCCGCCGCCGTTCACGGCGATCCATTGGCATTCCGTGAATTCGCGCAGCGCCTCGGTGCCGCCGAACCGGCCATAGCCCGAGGCCTTGACCCCGCCAAAGGGCATGGTCGGATCGTCGTGTACGGTCGACCCGTTGACCTGGCCGATGCCGACCTCGATCCGCGCCAGCATGTCCAGTGCGGCGCCGGTGTCGGCGGTAAAGACCGAGGCGACGAGGCCGAAGTCCGTGTCGTTGGCCAGCGCCAGCGCCTCGTCCCGGTCGCCGACGCGGACCACGCCCGCCACTGGGCCAAAGGCCTCTTCGGAATAGAGGCGCATCCCCGGCGCCACGTGATCCAGGATCGTCGGCTGGATGCTGCCCGCCGAAAGCTCGCCGCCCGTGACCAGCGTGGCGCCCTTTGCCTGGGCATCCTCGACCAGCGCACCGATGCGCACTGCGGCGGCGGGATTGATGAGCGTGCCCAGTGGCGTTTTGCCGGGGTGAAAGCGCAGGGTCTCGGCCTCGGTCCGGAAGCGTTCGACAAAGGCATCGGCCACGCTGTACTCGACCAGGATCCGTTCGGTCGACATGCAGATCTGGCCCTGGTTGAAGAAACTGCCATGCGCTGCGGCGCGGGCGGCGGCCTCCAGGTCGGCATCGGCCAGCACGATCATCGTCCCTTTGCCCGACAGTTCCAGCAGGCAGGGTTTGAGATGGCGCGCGGCGGCCACGGCGATCTCGCGTCCGACACGGGTGGAGCCGGTAAAGTTGATGCGCCGCACGGCGGGATGGGCGATCAGCGTCTCGACGACCTCCTCGGCATGGTCGGGCGCATTGGTGATGTAGTTCAGGACACCGTCGGGCAGCCCGGCGAGGTTGATGACCTCGGCCACCCATTCATGCGTTTTTGGGCACAGTTCCGACCCCTTGAGAACCACGGTATTGCCACAGGCCAGCGGCGCGGCCAGCGCGCGGACGGCCAGCGCCACCGCCGCGTTCCAGGGCGCGATCCCCAGCACGACACCGGCAGGACGGCGGCGCAGGATGTTGTCGCCCTCGCGTTGCGGGCCGCTGTCCAGCGCCTTGGCCAGGTCGCGCGTCTGGCGCAGCATCGAGGCCGCGATCCCGGCGTTGAACCGCACCCAGTCGGGCGAAGAGCCGACCTCGTTGCAGGCAATTGCCACGACCTCGTCGGCGCGGGCCTCCAGCATGTCGGCGGCACGGGTCAGGATTGCGACGCGGTCTGCGGCGGGGGTGGCGGCCCATCCGACAAAGGCGCCGGCGGCGGCCGCCGCCGCCTCGCGGGCCTCTGCCGCGCGTCCGGCCGCGGCGCGGGTGATCACCGCGTCCGAGACGGGGCCGCGCCGTTCAAAGGCCGCTCCGGCGCCCGGTGCCACGGATCGCCCGTTGATTATGAACTGCGCTTCGTACAGCTGCACCTCCCCTTGCAAGCCGGACGTTTCGGGCCAGTAGCTGCCCGTCTTGCTCAGGAAATCGCCTTTCGATGCTTGGAGTAAATGACGGTTTGAGGCAAACTGCTATCGTTTCGTGGGAAAAGTTATGCGTTCTGACCCTCATTCCACCGCCGGATCGGTGCGCGCTGGGACGTTCAGCGGATCGTTGCAGCCGCGCGTCGTGGGCCTGGCCGAGAGCCTGACGGGGCCGTCCTGGCTGGCCTTCCTGCTGGAGGCGGGCAGCGCGCGCCTGTCCGGCGAAGAGCCGGCCATCTCCGCCCCGGCGCTCGTCTGGCGGCCCTGGATGCGCGATGCGCGGGCGGTCTTTCAGGCGGGCGCAGCGGGCACCTACGTGCTGCTTGGGCCAACGGCGCTGGCCAATGCGGTCGGACACATGCCGGAAACCCGGGAGTTGCGCGAGATGGCGGATCGTCCGGTCACGGCCCCGCTGCCGCGCGAGGGCGCTTCGTTCGATGCCATGCGCGCCGCCTTTCGCGGTCTCAGCCGGGATCTTGAGTCGGGGGCGGCGGCGGCCCATGCGGTTGTCGGCGCCTACCTTCGGGTGATCCTGATCGAGGTCTACCGGGCGGGACGGTCCCAGCAGCCGGGCCAGGGCGGTGGCTCGCCCGGGCACCGGGTCTTTGCCGATTACGGCGCCCTGGTCGAGGCGCATTTCCGCGACCGCTGGACGGTCGAGGACTATGCCGCCGCCCTGGGCGTATCGCGGGACAGGCTGGGCGACATCTGCCGCCGGGTGCGGGGCATCGGCCCGAAGGCGCTGATCGACCGGCGCGTGGCGCTGGAGGCGCGGTTGCAGCTGGAAAACTCGTCGAATTCGATCCAGCAGGTTGCGGGCCTGTTGGGCTTTGCCTCGGCGGCGCAGTTCAACCGCTTTTTCTGCCGGATGGTGGGGCGCCCGCCGGGCGCCTACCGCGCGGCCTATCGGGCCGGGGCGCAGGCCGGCGTCTCGCAGGGCGGGCGGCCTTTCGAATGGCCATGACAGGCGCCCATCAGGACGAAGGCAGGAGCCGGTCCGCCATCGCCTCTGTCAGGGCCGCAAGCCCGCGTTCCAGCGCGGCGCGGTCCTCTGTGGACATGGCGCGCAGGATCTCGTCAGAGCGTGCCTCGACCTGGGGCAGCACCTCGTCGAACAGGGCGCGGCCCTTGTCGGTGCAGGCATAAAGACGCAGCCGCCGGTCGTCCGGCGCGATGGCGCGGGTGATCAGCCCCTTGTCTTCCAGCCGTTGCGAGGCGCGGCTGACCTGGACCTTGTCCAGCGTCGACCGGCGGCCAAGCTCCAGCGATGTCACCTCGTCCTCGCCGACGAGCAGGTACAAGAGCCGCCATTCCTCGCGGCTGAGACCGAACCGGCGCCCGTAGACCTCGACCAGGTTGCGAGAGAACCCTTCGGCGGCGACCGCGAGGCGATAGGGGAAAAAGCCCTCCAACTCGGTTCCCGGGACGGGCGCGGCGTTGGCCGCCGCGCTCTGCCGGTCTGCCGCCGCGCCTGTCACGCCGCGGCCCCCTCCGGGGCCTTTGCCGCGGCTTGCAGGGCAGCTGTCAGGGTCTCGGTATTCCCGACCTGGTTGGCCAGGATCAGGATCAGGCGGGCGTTCAGTGCCGCACTTTCGTCATCCGACAACCCGTCATGCGCGGCGATCAGCGCGGCATAGAAATCGTCGGGACGGTCGAGGTTGGGGGTCAGGATCAGGTCGGCCATGTCTCACTCCAGTCCGATGGCGCGGCGCAGGGCGGCGCGGATGGCGGTTTCGTCAAAGCTGTCCCAGCGCGCGGCGACATGCTGGTCGGGGCGGATCAGGTAGACGCCGGACCCGGCCTCTCCCAGGTAACGCTCTGCCAGCGCGCCGCTGGTGTCGTCGCCAGCCGAAAGGGCGAGGCGCGTGATGGGCACGCCAGCCTCTTCCAGCGTCTCGGGCGCCTCGGCGTCGATGGTCAACAAGGTGAACACCCCGCCGAGGCGGTCCAGCAGGAAGCCGTCCTTGAGCGGCGCATCGGGGCAGGGGCTGCCCACCCGCGTGCGTGCGGGGCCACCGGGCAGGGCATCGGGGCCGTTCAGCGGCCCACCATCGTAGACGCAGGGCACCGACAGCCGGCCCGAGTTCACCAATGGACGGGCAAATTCATATTGCTCGGCCAGGTCCAGAACAGCGTTGCGGAACATGTGGCTGACCCTGGACTTGGGCGTGATGAAATCGGTGGAGCGGGTGGAGTTCAGGATGTTCTCGTCCGCGCCGTGCACGCGTTCCACGTCGTAGCTGTCCAGCAGGCTTTCGGGCGCCTTGCCGCCGATGACCATCCCCAGTTTCCAGCCCAGGTTGTCGACGTCCTGCATGCCGCTGTTCGCCCCGCGCGCCCCGAAGGGCGAAACCTGGTGCGCCGCGTCGCCCGCGAACAGCACCCGGCCGTGGCGGAATTTCTTCATCCGGCGGCACTGGAAGGTATAGATCGAGGTCCAGACGATCTCGTATTCGACATCGCCCAACATGGCGTCCAGTCGGGCACGCACGTTTTCCTCTTGCAGCTCTTTCTTGCGATCCACGTCCCAGCCGATCTGGAAGTCGACCCGCCAGACGCCATCGGGCTGCTTGTGCAAGAGGGTGGAGGCGCCGGACTTGAAGTAGGGTTCGAACCAGAACCATCGTTCGGTCGGGAAATCGTCGTTCGCCATCTTGATGTCGGCGATCAGGAAACTGTCCTCGAAGACGCGGCCTTCGAAATCCAGCCCCATCATGCCACGCAGCGGAGAGGAGGCGCCGTCGCAGCCGATCAGCCAGTCGGCCTCGATGGTATAGGGGCCGTCGGGGGTCGTGATCTCCAGCGTGACGTGATCGTTATGCACGGTGACATTGTCGACCCGGTTCTTGCCGCGCAGCTCGATCGGGGCACCCGCCGCCTGCGCCTCGCGGACGCGTTCGACGATGAAGCGTTCGAAATAGGGCTGTTGCAGGTTGATGAAGGCGGGGAATTTGTGGCCTTCCTCGGGCAGGAGGTTGAACTCGAACACCTTGCGGTCGTCGTGGAACACCTTGCCCAGGTTCCAGACCACGCCCTTGTCCAGCATCGGCTGGCCGCATCCGTAGCGGTCGGCGATTTCCAGGCAGCGCTTGGCGAAACAGATCGCGCGGCTTCCCATGCCGATGCCCTCGTGATCGTCCAGAACGACGACCGGGATGCCCTGCAGGCCAAGGTCCAGCGCCGTGGCGACCCCGATGGGACCGCCACCCATGACAACGACCGGGTGCCGGACAGGCGTTTCGGCATCCTGGTCGGTGGAGCGTTCGTAGGGGTAGAGCTTGAAGGCGAGTTGATAGCGGTCATGGATCATGTCGGTTCCTCCTTGTCCGACGGCGATGGGTCGACGACCCATCCTACGCAGTGTGGGCGAGAGGGCGCGCGAGGCGCGCCCGTTGCCGTTCAGCCTTGCAGGCTTGCCCACATTTCCTTGTCCCGCTGCGCTGTCCAGACGCGGGGCGTGTCGATGCCGCGGGCCTCGTCATAGGCGCGGGCGACGTTGAACGGCAGGCAGTGTTCGTAGATCGCGTAGTCCTTGAACTTGGGGTCGCATTCGGCGCGCACCGCGTCCCATGCCTCTTTCAAAGTGCCACCACGGCCCACGACCTTTTCCACCGGCTTGTAGGTCGAACGGACGAAATCCTCGGTCGCGGCGATCGCTTTGGCGACCATCTCCGGCCCGACCAGCGCGTCGCCCCGGCCCGGGGCAATCGCCTGCGGTTCAAACGCGGCGATATTGGCCAGGGTCTCGCCCCAGTCGTTGAAATGGCCATCGCCGCAGTAGCAGGCCGAGTGGTATTCGACGATGTCGCCGGTGAACATGACCTCTTGATCCGGCACCCAGATCACCGCGTCACCGGCGGTATGGGCGCGGCCCAGGTGCATGATGTCGACGCGGCGGTTGCCCAGGTAGACGGTCATCGAGTCCGAGAAAGTGGTGGTGGGCCAGGTCAGGCCGGGGATTTCCTCGTGCCCCTGGAAGAGGCGGGGGAAGCGGTCGAACTCGCTGTCCCAGTCTTCCTGCCCGCGTTCGGCCACCATCGCGCGGGCCACGTCGGACATGATGATTTCCCGCGCGCCATAGGCCGAGGCGCCCAGCACGCGGACCGCGTGGTAGTGGGTCAGCACGAGGTGGGAAATCGGCTTGTCGGTGACTTCGCGGACGTGGTCGATCACCTTGCGGGCCAGGCGCGGGGTGGCCTGCGCCTCGACGATCATCACGCTGTCGTCCCCGATGATGACGCCGGTGTTGGGATCGCCCTCGGCGGTGAAGGCATAGAGCCCCTCGCCGACCTGCGTGAACGAGGTCTTTTTCTCTTCCATGTCTCCGGCGGATGCAAAGGCCTTGGTCATTGGTTCCCTCTCATGTCTCTGGACGCCCTCGCGTCTTTGTGATTCCATCGCGGGTCATGAGCAACGCCCAGCGACCCGTCCTGATTTTCCTGATCGTGACCGCCCTTATGGCGGTCACGCTGTTCCTGATGGGGCGCGATCCGATCTGCCCCTGCGGCTACGTCTCTTTCTGGACCGGCCCGGGCGCCCCGCCGCGCGAGGGCAGCCAGCACCTCTTCGATCTCTATTCGCCCAGCCACCTGATCCACGGTCTGGTCTTCTACGGTGTCCTGGCGCTGGTCGCCCGGCGCCTCAGCGTGAACCTGCGGCTGGGGATCGCGCTGGTGGTCGAGGCCGGCTGGGAGATCCTCGAGAACACGCCGATGGTGATTGAACGCTATCGAGCGGTAACGGTGTCCTTCGACTACAACGGCGACAGCATCATCAACTCCGTCTTCGACGTGATCGCGATGGTCGTGGGGTTCTACCTTGCCCGCTGGATCCCGATCTGGGTCAGCGTTGCCGTGGCCCTGGGGTTCGAGGCGCTGACCATCGCGCTGATCCGCGATGGCCTGGCCCTGAACATCCTCATGCTGTTCTGGCCCACCGAGGCGGTGCTCCAGTGGCAGCAGGGTGGCTGACATCAGCCCCGGCCCCCGTAAGGATCGTCGAGCGCCGGCAGCACCTTGCCGGTGCACTCCCCGAACCCGATGCGATAACCGTCCCCCTGGGCGGCGCCGCGCAGGGTCAGCGTATCGCCATCTTCCAGGAAGCTGCGGGTTTCGCCGGTATCCAGTGTGACCGGCTCCTTGCCGCCCCAGGCCAGTTCCAGCAGCGCGCCGCGTGCGCCCTTGTCCGGGCCGGAAATCGTGCCGGAGCCCAGCAGGTCCCCCACGGACATGGGGCAGCCCGACGTCGTGTGATGGGCCAGTTGCTGCGCCGACGAATAGTACATCTCGCGATAGTTGGTCCGGGCGATGACCGTTTCGGGTTTGCCCTCGGGCGCAAGGCCCACCTCCAGCTGGATGTCATAAAGCATCGGGCCGGGTTCGCGCAGGTAGGGCAGCAAGTCACGTTCACGCGCGGGGGTGGAAACCCGGAAAGGCTCCAGCGCCGCCTTCGGCACGATCCAGGGGCTGATCGTGGTGGCCGTGGCCTTGGCCTGGAAGGGGCCAAGCGGCTGGTATTCCCAGGCCTGGATGTCGCGCGCCGACCAGTCGTTCAGCAGCACGTAGCCAAAGATCATCTCGTCGGCTTCGCCCACCGTCACCGGCCCTTCGGAGTCCTGGCCGACGATGGCGCCCATCTCCAGTTCCAGGTCGAACCGTTTGCAGGGGGCAAAGACCGGCAGCTCGGCGTCCGGCGCCTTGAGCTGGCCCCAGGGGCGACGCACGTCGGTGCCCGACACCACGACCGAAGAGGCGCGACCGTTGTAGCCGATGGGGATCGACAGCCAGTTCGGCGGCAGCGCGTTTTCCGCGCCCCGAAACATGGTGCCCACGTTGGTGGCATGGTTCTTCGAGGCGTAGAAATCGGTATATTCGCTGACCGCGAAGGGCATCAGCATTTTCGCGTCCGCCTGTGGGACAAGGTAGGCGGCCAGCCCCTCGGCATCCGGGGCGCCTTCGGCCAGCATCTCGGTCACGGTTTCGCGGAACGCGGCCCAGGCGGCGGGGCCAAGGGCCATGAATTCCGTCCAGTCACCGAAGAAAAAGACCTCCTCCTCGGCATCGAGCGAGAGCAGGCCCTCGGCCTCGAGCGCGGTGATGTCGAGGATCATCTCGCCGATGGCGATGCCGCAATGGGCCTCGCCGTCCGCGGCGCGGAAGCTGCCGCAGGGCAGGTTGTTGAGCGGGAAATCCGTGTCGGGGGAGTTGGCTGACTCCACCCAGGAGCGTTTCAGGGGCATGTGTCGTCCTGTCTTTCAGTGCGTCTTTCAGCGATGTTTCTTGTTTCCAGAAGAAGACGTGGGGCGCATCGTGTGGAATTGTCCGCCGGGACTATCCGCAGTCCACGCCACCACAGTCAGCCCCGGTGTCATGTCTTGTGGCGATGGCCGGGGCAGCGACGTTTGCACCGCTGATCGTGGTGTCCTTGCTCCGACCTCGGCGGCGGTCTTCTCGATGCCCGGCCCACCCGACCAGCAGCAGCAGGCAGAAAAAGGGACCGAAGTCCAAAAAGAACACGATTTCGCCGGTCGTCATGGGGACTCCAGTTCGAGCTCGAAACGCAGGTGAGCGCGCGTAAAGCAAGCTTACTTCTTACCCGGCGTGCCGTCGAATTTCTTTTCCAGGCTGTCCCAGCAGTCGATGTAATCGTCCTGCAGCGGCGCCTCTTTCCCGGCGAACTGGGTGAGGTGCTGCGGGAAGCGGGTCTCGAACATGAAGGACATGGTGTTGTCCAGCTTCTCGGGCCCGAGGTTGGAATTCGACGCGCCCTCAAAGGCGTTCCGGTCCGGTCCGTGCGGCAGCATCATGTTGTGCAGGCTCATGCCGCCGGGGACAAAGCCCTGCGGCTTGGCGTCGTACTGGCCGTAGATGTTGCCCATCAGCTCGGACATGATGTTCTTGTGGTACCAGGGCGGGCGGAAGGTGTTTTCCGCCACCATCCAGCGTTCGCGGAACAGCACGAAGTCGATGTTGGCCGTCCCCGGCACGCCCGAGGGCGCGGTCAGCACGGTAAAGATCGACGGGTCCGGGTGGTCGAAGAGGATCGCGCCCACCGGGCAGTAGGTCCGCAGGTCGTACTTGTAGGGGGCGTAGTTGCCATGCCAGGCGACCACGTCCAGCGGGCTTTGCGGGATCTTGGTTTCGTGGAACTGGCCACACCATTTCACGGTCAGGGTCGAGGGCACCTCGCGGTCTTCAAAGGCGGCCACGGGCGCCTTGAAATCGCGCGGGTTGGCCATGCAGTTCGCGCCGATCGGTCCACGGCCGGGCAGCTCGAACTTCTGGCCGTAGTTCTCGCAGACGAAGCCGCGACAGGGCCCTTCGAGCACCTCGACGCGATAGACCAGCCCGCGCGGGATGATGGCGATTTCCTTTGGCTCGATGTCAATGATGCCCAGCTCGGTGGCAAAGCGCAGCTTGCCTTCCTGCGGGACAACCAGCAACTCGCTGTCGGCGGAGAAGAAATAGGCGTCCTGCATCGACTCTGTGGCCAGGTAGATGTGGCTGGCCATGCCGACCTGCGTGTTCACGTCGCCGGCGGTGGTCATGGTGCGCATGCCGGTCAGCCAGGTCAGGCCGTCCTGCGTCGGCACCGGGTCCCAACGGTACTGGCCCAGGCTGATGACGTCCGGATCGACGTTCGGCGCGCTCTTCCAGTAGGGCAGGTCGATCTTGGTGTAGCGGGCCGAATGCTTGACCGAGGGGCGGATACGATAAGTCCATGTCCGCTCGGGCGGGTTGGCGGTAAAGGCGGTGCCGGAGAGCTGTTCGCCGTAAAGGCCGTAGTTGCATTTCTGCGGGCTGTTCATGCCCTGCGGCAGCGCGTCGGGCAGCGCCTCTGTCTCGAAGTCGTTGGCCCAGCCGGGCATGTAGCCTTCGTGCGTGCCGGTCGTGCCGGTGGCGCGGATCATGCCTTGCGGCAGTTCGTGACGGGTCATGTCGTACCTCCCTGGTGCGGTGAGAGCCGGATTCGGTCTTGCCGCCAATATTTGTTGCAACTGCAATGATGTCAAGTTAATCGTTGCGAATGATACCAATCTGGCGGAGCCTTGTCGCGGTTCCTGATCCCTTGAGGGAGATTTTCACATGATCCGACTGTTCGATTACTGGCGTTCGACGGCCAGCTACCGGGTGCGTATTGCGCTGGGCCTTGCCGGGCTGGAGTGGGAGAGCGTGCCGGTCAACCTTGTCGACGGGGCGCAGCGCGGGGATGAGCACCTTGAGCGGAACCCGCAGGGCCTGGTGCCTGTGCTGGAAATCGACGGGCTGCGGTTGACGCAATCGCTTGCCATCGTGGAATACCTCGACGAAACGCGGGGACTGGGTCTCTTGCCCGAAGACGCGGCAGGTCGTGCCCGTGTGCGTGGGCTGGCACAGGCGATCGCGATGGAGATCCACGCAGTCTGCAACTTGCGCGTTGCGAAACATGCGGTGGCCCATTCCGATGGCGGGATCACGATGGAAAGCTGGATGCAGGCCTTCATCGGGCCGGGTCTGGCAGCGGTGGAAGAGATGCTGGACGGGGGCGATACCTGTTTTGGCAAGGAAGTCACGCTGGCCGACGTCTGCCTGATCCCGCAACTGTACAATGCCCACCGCTGGGGCGTGGCCCTGGATGGCTTGTCAAAGATACGGCGGGTGGAGGCGGCGCTGGCTGACCACCCGGCTTTTGCCGCCGCCCATCCGGACCGCGTGGCGCAATAGGGGGCGCAGGGGCGCCCCCGTCGCAAGTCACCCCTGCGCTGACAGGCCCGCATCCAGGGCCGAGAGGATCGTGTTCACATGCGCCTCGGTCAGGACCAGCGGGGGCGACAGGATGATGTTCGGCCCCGAGACGCGCAGCATGGCGCCGTTTTCATAGGCGACGCGGTGCACTGCGCCGATGGTCTTCTTGTCGATGGGGGCCTTGGTGGACCGGTCCGAGACCAGTTCCACCGCGCACATCAGCCCGTGTCCGCCGCGTACGTCACCCACCAGCGCGTGTTTCTCCTTCAGCGCCTTGAGGCCTTCCCAGAGCTGCGCACCGCGGGCGGCGGCGTTGTCCTTGACCTGCAGGCGCTCTGTTTCTTTCAGGCAGGCGATGGCCGCCGCCGCGCCGACCGGATGCCCGGAATAGGTATAGCCCGATCCGATGGCCGCCTTGCCGCTAGTGTCGTTTTCAAAGACCTCGGCCACGGCGCCGGAGATCATGACGGCGCCGAAGGGGAAATAGCCGTTGGTGATCGCCTTGGCGGTGCACATCATGTCCGGCTGCACGCCCCAATGGCGCGAGCCTGACCAGCTTCCGGTTCGGCCGAAGGCGGTGATGACCTCGTCCGCGATCAGCAGGATGCCGTGTTTCGAACAGATCTCGCGCACGCCGGGCATGAAGCTTTCATGTGGCGGGATCACCCCGCCGGCGCCAAGGATCGGCTCCATGATCATGGCGGCGATGGTTTCGGCGCCCTGGAAGGCGATTTCGTCCTCCAGCGCCGACAGGCAGAGCTGCGCCAGCTTTTCCGGATCGGTCTCGCCGAACGGATTGCGATAGGGGTAGGGCGCCGGGATGTGATAACAGCCGGGCATCAGCGGTTCGTACTGGGTGCGGAAGTTGGCGTTGCCATTGACGCTGGCGCCCAGGGTATGTGTGCCGTGATAGCCCTTTTTCAACGAGAGGTATTTCACCCGCCCGCCCTCGCCGCGCACCTTGTGGTATTGCCGCGCCAGCCGCAGGGCGATTTCCACGCTGTCCGACCCGCCCGAGGTGAAAAAGGCGCGCGTCAGCCCGTCCGGCTCGAAGAAATCGCGCAACATCAGGCTCAGTTCGATCACCGCGTCATTCGTGGTGCCACGGAAGATCGAGTAATAGGGCAGGCGGTCCAGCTGTTCTGAGATGGCCTTTTTGACCGGTTCGCAGGAATAGCCCAGGTTGACGTTCCAGAGGCCGCCGACGGCATCCACCATGCGGTGTCCGTCCACATCCGTGATCTCGACCCCGTCGCCGCCGGTGATGATGTCCGGCGGATTGGCCAGGCTGTCGGCAGGATGCGCCATCGGGTGCCAGAGGTGGCGGGCGTTGTTCTCGGTCAGAAAGTTCGAATCCTTCATGTCAGTCCTCGTTGGTCTGTGAGTGTCGGGGCGGGGGCATTGGCCCAGAGCGCCGCGGTCTCGCGCGGCAGGGTGCCCCCGGTGGAAACGGTTGCCTGTCGGATCGCGCCGCGCAGGGCGGTGCGGATCTCGTCGATCTTGGCCCGCTTGGCGCGGACGGCGGGCACCGCGACGGACATGGCGCCGATGGGGATGCCCTCGGGGCCGAACAGTGGCCCTCCGACCGAACAGACCTCGCTGTCGAAGGCCTGGTCGAGGTTGCACAGCCCGTCCTGCCGCACGTCCGCCAGGACAGAGCGCAGGAAGGACGGGTCCGTCAGGGTCAGATCGGTATAGGCCGGCAGCGGACGGCCCAGCACATGCTCTGCCAGTGCGGGGGGCGAGAAGGCCAGCAGGGCCAGCCCGGATGAGGTCGCGTGCAGCGGCAGCATCTCGGCCTCGTCAAAATGCACCTGCGTGCCGTGGATCATCGGGTCGGCGTGGTAAACCGGGGACAGCATCTCGCCCTGCAAG
The DNA here is from genome assembly GCF_028807275.1 of Mameliella sp. AT18. NCBI lineage: Bacteria > Pseudomonadati > Pseudomonadota > Alphaproteobacteria > Rhodobacterales > Roseobacteraceae > Antarctobacter > Mameliella sp. AT18. The sequence goes on along the minus strand of NZ_JARAMO010000280.1, from coordinate 12,115 downwards.
AGCGAACAATGGCAGAGCTCGCCTACCTGGTGCGCCAGCGTATCGACGATGGGGCGCAGGATCCGGCGCACCGGGTGCGTCGCCTCGCGTACGGCGGTCAGGCGCAGGATCGCGGGGCCAAGCCGGTAGGCGCGAGACTGTGGATGCTGTTCGACGAATCCGTTTTCCTCCAGTTCGGTCAGGTGCCGATGCACTGTCGCCTTGTCGCGTCCCGACAGGCGCGCGAATTCCATCAGCCCGATCTCGGGCTTCGTGCGCGAGAAAAGGTTCAGCAGTTCAAGGGCTTTGGTGATCGTTCCCATCGCTTTCCGGCGGCCTTTCGAAACGGGGTCACGGTGTCGATGAAAGAAATGTTGACAGAGTTTCATTGCAATGGCAACAATAAATGCACCAGTGGTTCGAATAATGAACCAATCCACAGGAGGATGGTATGAAAACGTTTCTCAAGGCAGGTGTCGCCGCGCTGGCACTGGCCCTCCCGCTGGCCGCGCAGGCCGAGTATCCCGAAAAGCCCGTCGAATTCGTTGTGCCCTGGCCTCCGGGCGATCTTGAGGATGTGCTGACCCGGATGATCGCTGAGCAGTTCCAGGAGACCTACGGCGTGCCCGCGGCGGTGGTGAACAAGCCCGGCGGCGGCGGCGGACCCTTCCCCGGCGCGGCAGAGGTGGCCGGCGCCGATCCGGACGGCTACACCGTCGGCTCCTTCGTCATCGGTGTGCCGCTGGTGGGACCGGAAACCGGCATCCCGGCGCTGAACCCCAACCCGTTCGAGCCGGTAGGCATTTTCCTGACCTATCCCTTCGTCATCGCGGCCTCGGGCGACGCGCCTTATTCCACGATGGAGGAACTGGCCGACTACGCGCAGGACAATGACGTGGCGCTGGGCCACTTCGGGTCCTTCCTGATCCCGACGCAGGTGACCTTTGCCCTGTCGCAGGAAATGGGGTTCGACTACGCCGCCGAGGCGGCCTTTGACGCGCTGGACTGCAACACCCTGGCCTCGGGCGACGTGGACGTGATCAACACCACGCTGCAACTGATCAAGCCCTGCCTCGACGACCTGAACGTGCTGGCCTCGATCGGGGCCGAACGCACCGCGCTGACGCCAGACTCGCGTACGGTCGGAGAAATTGCGCCTTCGCTGGACATCTCTTTGTGGAACGGGCTTTTCGTCCACAAGGACACGCCCGCCGATGTGCGCGAGAAGATCGCAGCAGTCGCGGCAGAGGTCGTGATGTCCGACGCCGCGCAAAAGCTGGCCTCCGAGACCGGCGCGCTGATCTACTGGCAGGACGCCGAAGCGGCGACGGCGCAGATCGAAAAGGATGCCGTGACGCTGGGCACCGTGGCCGAGCTGATCGGCGACTGATCCTGACGGGCGTCCCCACGGTGGGGACGCCCTTTTCACATGGAGGGGCAGGATGCGCCGGTTCCAGACATTCCAGGACCTGTTCAAACGCTACCGGCGGCCCGGGGACCTGGTCTTTGCCAGCCTGTTCTGCCTGTTCGCGGTCTTTCTGCTGGTGATGCTGCCCTACGAGACGCAGTGGGTGAAGCGGACCAAGCTGTTTGCCCAGCCTGCCTTCTGGCCGGCGGTGTCGGTGGGTGCAATGGCGCTGTTTGGCGTTCTGCACCTGCTGGGCGCCCTGGCGTCCGAGCGTATCCCGGGCCGCGGAGCCGAGGTTCTGGCCTGGCTGAAATCGGTCGAATACGCGCTGTGGTTCATGGCCTATGTCGCCGTGGTGCCGATTGTCGGCTACCTCGCCGGCTCGATCCTCTTTGCCTGTGTGTTGGCCTGGCGGCTGGGCTATCGGTCGGCGCGTTGGCTGCTCACGGCCGCGGGATTTGCCGTTGTGGTCGTCGTGGTCTTCAAAGGCCTCCTGCAGGTCAAGATCCCGGCGGGACTGGTCTATGAACTGCTGCCTTCGGGTGCCCTGCGCACCTTCCTCATGACCTATCTCTGAAAGGGGCCAAGAATGGACGCTTTGCTGTCCGGACTCGACATGCTGGCGCGTTTCGACGTGGCGCTGGCGCTGCTCATCGGCTCTATCGGCGGGGTCATCATCGGGGCCATTCCCGGCGTTGGCCCGCCGGTGGCCATCGCAATCCTGCTGCCGGCCACCTTCTCGCTGGACCCGTTGGTTGGGCTGGTCATGCTGCTGGGTATTTACGGCTCGTCGATGTTCGGTGGTGCGCTACCCGCGATCCTGATCAACACGCCCGGCACGGCGGTCAACGCGCTGACAACCTATGACGGACACCCGATGACCGAACGGGGCGAGGCGCTGCGGGCGCTTGGCCTCGCCTATGGTGCCTCTTTCGTCTCCGGCATTCTGTCGATCATCGCGCTGATCCTCTTTGCGCCTTTCCTGGCCAAGATCGCCCCGATGTTCGGATCGCGCGAGATCTTCCTTGCCGCACTTCTGGGCATCGTTCTGGTGATCCTGGCCCACCGGGGCCAGACCTTTGCCGCCGGGATGCTGGCTGCCTTCGGGATCTTTCTCGGCACCGTGGGGTTGGAGCCGGTGAAATACACCCAGCGCTACACCTTCGGGCAGGACTGGCTGGTGGGCGGTTTCGACCTGATCGTGGTGGTGCTGGGACTGTTTGCCCTGTCACAGGCGTTTCAGCTGCTCAGCGGAGAGGACAGCGCGCCGGATGCGCAGCCCATCAAGGGCTCGATGCTCCGCGCCATTGGCGAGGTTTTCCGATTCAAGCGGCTTGCGGCGGTCGGGTCGGGGTTCGGTGTGCTGATGGGCATGATCCCCGGCGTGGGCGAGTTCACGGCACAGTTCCTCAGCTATACCTACGCGCAGAAGACATCGAAGAAACCAGAGGATTTCGGCAAGGGCTCACCCGAGGGGCTGGTGGCCTCGGAGGCGGCGAACAACGCCGTCCCTGCTGCCGCGATGATCCCGCTCTTGGCGCTGGGCATCCCGGGCGAGGCGCTGACCGCGATGATGCTCTCGGTCTTTTACGTCCACAACGTGACACCGGGGCCGGGGCTGTTCCAGAACCAGCTGGATTTCGTCTACGCGCTGTATATCGCGATGATCCTGCTGAACGTGATCGTCGTCGTCTTCATGTGTTTCTCGTCCAACCTGCTGCTGCGGATCATCCGCATTCCGACACGGTTCCTGGGCCTGACGATCCTGATCCTCAGCTTTGTCGGGGTCTATTCCCTGCGCAACTCCATGACCGATTGCGCGATTGCTGCGGGCTTCGGCCTGTTCGGTCTGATCCTGAAGCGGCAGAACCTGCCCGTGGTGCCGATCATCCTCGGGATGGTTCTGGGCGGCATCATGGAGGTCAAGCTGCGCAGCGCCATGGCGCGGGTCAAGACGCCGCTGGATTTTGTCGACCGGCCCATCGCCGCCTTCATCGCCTTCGCCATCGTCGCGCTGATCGTCCTGCACATCTGGGGCGTGGTGCGCGAACGGCGGGCGGGACTGAAGGAATTCGAACACGATCACGACATGCACGACACGCAAGGAAACTGAGAATGCTGGATCTTTCGCGGATCGAAGAGCTGCGCCACGCCGATGTGCCGCCCGCCCGCCACCTGATTGACGGCAGCTTTGTGCCTGCTTCCGACGGGGGCGAGATGGAGGTGATCTCTCCGTTGGACGGCACACGGCTGACGGTCATGGCACGGGGTACGGTCGCGGACGCCGAGGCCGCCGTGGCGGCGGCCCGGCGCGCCTTTGACGACGGGCGTTGGGCGGACATGGCGCCGGCGGCGCGCAAGGCGGTGTTGCTGAAGTGGGCCGCGTTGATCGAGGATAATGCACTGGACCTGGCAGTGCTGGGCGTGCGCGACAACGGCACCGAGATCGGCATGGCATTGAAGGCGGAACCGCTCTCGGCCGCCCAGACCATCCGCTATTACGCCGAGGCCATCGACAAGCTTTACGGAGAGATCGCGCCGACCGCGCCAGGTTCGCTTGGACTTGTCCACCGCGAACCTGCGGGTGTCGTGGGCGCGATTGTTCCCTGGAACTTTCCGCTGATGATCGGCGCCTGGAAGCTGGGCCCGGCCCTGGCGGCGGGCTGTTCGGTGGTGCTGAAACCGGCGGAAACCGCCTCGCTGAGCCTTCTCCGGATTGCCGAACTGGCGATGGAGGCGGGTCTGCCCGCAGGTGTCCTGAACGTGGTGACGGGCGAAGGGGCCGTTGTCGGCGCGTCCATTGCCGAGTCGATGGATGTGGACGTCCTGGTCTTTACCGGCTCGGGCGCGACCGGGCGCCGCCTGCTGGAGGCTTCGGCCCGGTCCAACCTGAAACGCGTCTACCTGGAGCTTGGAGGCAAGTCGCCCAACATCGTCTTTGCCGATGCGCCGGACATGGACGAGGCGGTCAAGGTTTCGGCCAACGGCATCTTCCGCAACGCGGGGCAGGTCTGTGTCGCGGGCTCCCGCCTGCTGGTCGAGAGGTCGATCCACGACGCGTTCGTGGCTCGTCTGACCGAGTTCGTCCAAGGCATGAAGGTCGGCGACCCGCTGGACCCGTCGACAGCGGCGGGCGCGGTCAACAGCCTGCGGCAGCTGGAACAGAACCTCGGCTTTGTCGCCGAGGCCCGCGCGGCCGGACGCGACATCCGCACTGGCGGGGCGCGCATCCTTGAGGAGACCGGCGGTTACTTCATGCAGCCAACCATCGTGACCGGGGTCGATCCCTCGGACCGGCTGGCCCGCGAAGAGGTGTTCGGCCCGGTGCTGGCAGTGATCCCCTTCGACACCGAGGATGAGGCGGTGGCGATCGCCAATGGCACCGACTTTGGATTGGCGGCGGCCGTCTGGACCGCGAACCTGAGCCGGGCGCACCGGATGATCCGGCAGATCAAGGCCGGGGTGGTCCATGTCAACACCTACGGTGGGTCCGACCTGACCGTGCCGCTGGGCGGCGTGAAACAGTCCGGCAACGGGCACGACAAGTCCCTGCACGCCTTCGACAAGTACCTCGACCTCAAGACAGCGTGGATCAAGCTATGAGCGACCGGACCATCCTGATCGTCGGCACCTATGACACCAAGGACGACGAGCTGAATTACCTCGCCGAAGTGATCCGGGGGCAGGGCGGCGGCGTCATGACGATGGATGTCAGCGTGCTGGGCGATCCCTCGGCCCCTTGCGACATTTCCAAACATGCGGTCGCCGAGGCAGGCGGGCATTCCATCCAGGAAGCCATCGATGGTGGGGACGAGAACCTTGCCATGCAGATCATGGCCAAGGGATCGGCCCTGCTGGCGGCGCGACTGCAGGCCGAGGGCCGCATCGACGGGGTGATCGTGCTGGGCGGGACGATGGGCACGGACCTGGCGCTGGATCTCTGTTCGGCGCTGCCGCTGGGGGTGCCGAAATACATCGTCTCGACGGTCTCCTTCTCGCCGCTGATCCCGCCCGAACGCTTGCCAGCGGACGTGCAGATGATCCTCTGGGCCGGTGGGCTCTACGGGTTGAACTCGGTTTGCAAGGCCTCGCTTAGCCAGGCGGCGGGCGCCGTGCTGGGCGCCGCGCGGGCGGTGGAGCGGCCCGACCGGACGCGCCCGCTGATCGGCATGACCAGTTTCGGCAAGACGGTGCTGCGCTACATGGTGGCGCTGAAACCGGCGCTGGAGGAGCGCGGCTTCGAGGTGGCGGTGTTCCACGCGACCGGCATGGGCGGGCGCGCGTTCGAGAGCCTTGCTGCCGAGGGTGCCTTTGCCGCCGTGATGGATTTTGCACCGCAGGAGGTGGGCAATCACCTGATGGGCTCGACCATCAGCGCGGGCGCCGACCGGATGACCAACGCGGGCCGCAGTGGCACGCCTCAGATCGTGTCCATCGGCTGCTACGACCTCGTGGATTTCGTTGGTTGGCAGGACGCTCCGGTCAAGCTGGCGGGGCAGGAACAGCATGCCCACAACCGCCTGCTGTCATCGGTCATGATGACCGCTGACCAGCGGCGCGAGATGGCGCAAACGATCTGCGGCAAGCTGGCAGGGGCCGACGGACCGGTGGTGCTGATCCTGCCGTTGCAGGGGGGAAACGAATGGGACCGGCCCGGCGGACCGTTGAGCGATCCCGAGGGGCTAGAGGCCTTTATCGCCGAAATCCGCGCGCAGTGTCCCGCCAATGTGCAACTGGTCGAGCTGGACGCGCACATCAATGACCCCGCCTTTGCGGAAAAGGCGCTGGAGGTGTTCGATGGCTGGCAGGCGGGGGGAGCCTTGCGCAGAGCCTGACGCGCTGGGTCGACCGGGGTCACGCTTTCCTCTACCGTCCTGTTCCAGAGGTTGGTTCAGGGCATTGAGAGGAGCAGGCGCATGTCGCAACTCCGGCGGCTTTGGGATGCGGGTCTGGTTTTTGCGGCGGCGGTTGCCCTTGGTGGCACCGCAGTGGCGCAGGGGCTGCCGCTGTTCGACGGAGCGGATTTCGATCGCCTTGTGATGCAGGTGCCCGAGCGGGGCCGCGACCGGATCGAGGCCACGGGCGCCAAACCGATCATCCGCTACACCGCGCCCACCGCAATCCGACGCGCCGGGCAGGCCGTGGGTCAGCTCCGGGTCATGGTAGAGACCGAGGGCGGTCCGGCGGTCGTTGCCTGCACGGGTGTCCTGATTGCGGAAAACCTCGTGCTGACGGCCTTTCGCTGTGTGCCGGGCGTGCTGGCCGAGCCAGACCTGGCCGCGCGCGGGCCAAAGCGGATCACGCGCGTCGAATTCGTCGCAGGCTTTGACGCGCCACGGGTCGAGGAGCAGGGGCAGCGGGTCGCACTCGATCCCGAGCCATTGGAGGCGAATCCGGACCTTGGGTTTGTCGTGCTGCGGGCGGATGGTCTCTTGGGGGCAGAGGACGCGGTTCTGGCGCTCGATCCGCCGGTTCCGTCAGCGGGGATGCCGCTGGCGATTGTCGGTCACCCATTCGGAACGTCGAAACAGGTGGTTCGTGAGGGCTGTTCCCTGCGTGGGGCCGTCACCGATGGCGGTCGGCTGACCCATGGGTGCGCGGCCTTGCCCGGAAATGCCGGGGCACCGGTGCTGGACGGCGCAGGCCGGATGATCGGTCTGCACCTGCAGGAAGAGCCTCGGGCGACCGGTGGGCGTGGTGTCACGATTGCGGCCATGCTGGACGCCTCCGCTTTCCTGCGGGCGGTCGCTGCGGGCGAGGATTGTGCGGGAGAGGCGGCCCTGCGCTGCGGACGCAGCACCACTGCCGACCCCAGGCCAGTTGCCCCCGAAGCGGCAAAGCCCGCATCGGTTGCCACGCCTGTTCCGGAACCTGCCGCGCCGCCCGATGCCGAGATCGTGGAACCTGACGAAGAAGCCGAAGACCCGGTCGATGTCTTTCCGGTGGGCGTCGGCGCGGATGGTCCGGCGGTCTACGGTGTTGCGCTGCCTTACCTGCCGCCAGGCACGGGGATCGAACTGTTGACCGGCCCGCTGGGCGATCTGGACGGCTCCGGTGGATTGTTGGCGGCAGGTCAGGGAATTGCAGCGACACTCACCGACATTGGCAGAGGGCAATCGGCGCTGTCGCTTTGGCGGCTGGACGACGGCGCCTTGCAAGCCCGGAGGTTCCTGCCGCAGGGCGTCCGCGCGCTCGCGCTCAGCCGGGATGGCGGGAAGCTCGCTTTGGCGCGGGAGGGCGAGGTCGAGGTCATGGACCTGCCGCTGACGGAGGTCACGGGGCGCATCGCCACCGAGGGTGCCGAGGGGGTTACACACATGGCGCTGTCCACGGATGGCTCACGGGTGGCAACGGTGCAGGGCGATGCGGTCTCGCTCTGGCAGGCGTCGGACGGGGCGCGCCTGTGGGCCACGACGGCAGAGGACGGACCTGTTGGGGCGGTGGCCTTCAACGCAGAGGGGGACATCCTGGCGCTGGCGGGCGCCAAGGGTGTCAGCCTGCACCGGGTGGCGGATGGATCGGTCTTGCAGCGTATGCCGACCGAGACACCTGTCGACGGGCTGGCTTTCCTTCCCGACGGTGATCTGGCGTCCGGTCACGCCGAAGGGCGTGGGTACCGCTGGAACGTCTCCACAGGGCAGGTGATGGGGCGGATCGGTGGCGAAGGAAGAGAGACCCTGTTGGGGCCGGTCGGCCTGGGTGGTCTGGCGATGCAGGCTCGCGATGGTGGCACGGTTCGGATCTACGGGCCGGACGGCTCTGTCCGGATGGTCCTTTCCGGTCGGCGGTTCAGCGGCGCGGTGCTGGAGCCGGGCGGTGCAAGGCTGTTTGGCCATGTGGCCGAACCGCAGGCCGCTGCCGTGTTGGCAGACCTGGCAACCGGGCAGCTCCTGCGCGAGGCGCCTCGGCAGGCCGACGCGATCACGACGCTGGCCTTCAGCCCCGACAGTACCCGCCTGGCACTGGGCGGATCGGCCGGCGTCCCCTTGCAGGTCTGGGCCTGGGAGGACGGGCAGGTGACCTATCGTGTGGACGAGGCGCAAGGGCCTGCCGCGCTGGCGTGGCAACCGCATGGCGCAGGACTGGCTGTGCAGGGCGCGCAAGACCAGCCCCTGCGGCTGCTGGATTTCGGAGGAGAGACCCGGTCTGCCCTCCTGCCCGGAGATGTGCGCGTTTTGAGGTTCGACCCGACGGGGGCCTACCTTGCACGGAGCGATTCCCGAGGCCAGATGAAACTGTTGGACGCGGCGACCGGCGAGGTGCTGCGCGATATCGAAGGGGACGACGCCGCTTTTTCGCGCGATGGCCGGGTCCTGGCCGTGGCCCGAAACAGGCCGAAACCGGAGATTGCCCTGATCGACCTGGAGACCGGTGAACACGGTCAGATCCTTCAGATGCCGTTTTCCCGGGTCGGTCCGCTGGGTTTTCGGGGCGCATCGCAAGAGGTGGTGGCGGTGGTACAGGGCCGGGGCGTTACGGCGCGCTGGATGCTTGCCTTGTGGAACGCCGAGGATGGCACCTTGATCCGCCGCTTTGGCCAGTTGGACAACCCTCCGCACGCGATGGCCGTCAGCCCTGACGGACGCTTTGTCGCCGTCGCAGAAGAAGCCAGCCCCGAGGTCCTGATTTGGGACATGTCGGTGGGGCGTTTCCTGTGGCGGCTGCAGACCGGCAGCGCCGAGGTTCGGGCGCTGGATTTTGCCCCGGACGGCCTGCGGATTGCGGCGGCGCTGGCGCCGGGGGGCGTGGTGCTGTGGGACATGATCAATGGCCAGGTCAAGGGGCGGTTGGCGGTCTACCCGGATGGGACGGCGGCGCAGGTGGGGGCGACACTGTTCCTGTCCAGCCCCGCCATGCTGGACCGCGTCGCGGTGCGCCTGCCCGACGGAACCTTCTTGCCTGTGCGCCAGGTGCTGCTGGAGGGGTTGCCCGATTTCGTGCCTGCCGATTTGCCGCTGGCGGAACAGGTGCAGGTCTTGCTGGGGCGCCTGCGCGAAGGCGACGAGGATGCGCACCTATTGCTGGTCGACGGGCGAGCGCTGGCCTTTGATCTGGAATTCCGCAAGGAGATACAGCGCCAGCTCAAGGCCGGAGAGTTCTACGCCGGTCCCATCGATGGTGACATCGGCCGTGGCAGTCGCCGGGCGCTGCAACTGTTCGCGACGGGGGCCGAGGACTAGGAAAGGGGTGAAACGTCTGCCCCTTGCGTCAGGCCCCCGCATCCGGTCCCTCTCGGGAAAGGTTTCGTCTGGCTGGAAAGAGAAGGCGCCCTGTCAGTTCCGACCGGGCCACCCGGCGCACCTGTTCGGCCCTGCGCAGGATCGCGGCATCCTGTTGCCAATCGGCAAAGGCACCGGTGTCATGCAGCAGGGCCATGACTTCATCATAGAGATCGTCCATCTGTGGCCCCCGGGGTGATGCCCTTCAAGGCTGGCCGGTCCAGGTGAAGACCGGGTTAAAACGGACGGATGGGGGCGGGGGCCTGCGCCTCGGCAAAGCCGTGCGCCGCTGCCAGTGGCATGGCCGAGCCGCGCAGTTCCTGCGCCAGGGCGCGCAGGGATTTCGCTGTCTCGAAAAAGCCTTGCGCCTCACAATCGGTGGCCGACTGGATTGCGCGTTCGATGAGATCTTCGGGGTACATGTTTTTGCTTCCTTACCGCTCGATTTTTTTCATCAAAATGACATCTTCCTCTTAATGAGGCGTTAATCTGGATGACATTGCGGTTAAGCGGATGCGAAAAACCGCCGGTTTCCGGCTGTGCGGCGGGTCAGTCCCCCGGCGTCGCCTTGCGGGCCAGCTCCAGGAAGACACGGTGTTCCGCCTCGGTGAGGCCCGGCAGGATGTCGGCCTGCAAGGCGGTGATCACGGGCAGCGCGCGCCGGAACATCTCTGCCCCCTCCGGCGTCAATGTCACCTCCCGGGCGCGGCGGTCGCGCCGGGACACCTGCCGCCTGACCCAGCCTTTCTGTTCCAGCCGGTCGATGACGCCGCCGATGGTGGCGCGGTCATAGGCGATGCGCGCGCCGATGGTGGCCTGGTCGATGCCGGGTTCGTCATGCACCGCTTTCATTGCCGCGAACTGCACCGGCGTCAGCTCCAGCCCGGCGGCGCGGGTGCGGGTGTGAAAGACATTGGTCGAGGCCTGGTGCAAGCGGCGGATCAGGTGCCCGGCCAGGGACTCCAGCGGCAGGTCTTCCGCTTCCTCTCGATCCGGTGTGCCTGCATCCATCATTCCGGTCCCCTTGGGTGCCTTTCGCTGATTTTGTAAGTGTACGGATCTTTTTCTTGACGCGCAATGCTCCGTATGCAAATCATATGTCTACATATCAGTTGCCCGAGTCAGGGGAATGATAGGGGCGGGATCCGGCCTTGGGCCGACCTGCGGAGGAGAGAGGACCAGAGCCATGAGTGATCTTCCCATCATCATCGCCGGCGGCGGCATCGGCGGCCTGGCGGCTGCCTGTGGGCTGGCCCGCAAGGGACAGCGCAGCATCGTCGTTGAGCAGGCGCCGCAACTGGGCGAGATCGGTGCCGGCATCCAGATCGGCCCCAACGCCTTTCACTGTTTCGATTACCTCGGTGTCGGGGACGAGGCGCGCAGCAAGGCCGTTTACATCGACGCGCTGCGCCTGATGGACGCCCAGACCGCCGAGGACATCACCCGCATCCCGTTGGATGAGCCGTTCCGCAAGTTCTACGGCAACCCCTACGCCGTGGTGCACCGGGCCGACCTGCATGGCGTCCTGCTGAAATACTGCGAGGACAGCCCGCTGATCGACCTGCGCACGGATCACAAGGTGCTGGGCTATGAACAGGACGGCAGCAGCGTCACCCTGCTGCTGGACGGGCGCGCCCCCATAAAGGGGCGTTTCCTGATCGGCGCCGAGGGGCTGCGCTCTCCGATCCGGTCGCAGATGATCGGCGATGGCGAACCGCGCATTTCCGGCCACACCACCTACCGCAGCGTCATCCCGACCGAGCAGATGCCCGAGGACCTGCGCTGGAACGCGGCGACGCTCTGGGCCGGGCCCAAGTGCCATATCGTGCACTACCCGCTGAAAGGCTGGAAGGTTTTCAACCTTGTCGTGACCTATCACCGCGACGTGCGGGAGGCGATCGCCGGCAAGCCCGTCAGCAAGGAAGAGGTCGCGCAGGGGTTCGAACACATTCACCCCAAGGCGCGGCAGGTGATCGAGCATGGCGACAACTGGAAACTCTGGGTCCTCTGCGATCGTGACCCGATTTCCAACTGGGTGGACGGACGCGTGGCGCTTCTGGGCGATGCGGCGCACCCGATGCTGCAATATTTTGCCCAGGGCGCCTGCATGGCGATGGAGGACGCGGTGGCGCTCTCCCATTGCATCGAGCATTTCGGTGAGGACACCGAGGACGCGCTGCAGCGCTACCAGGAGATGCGCAAGGTCCGCACCGCGCGCGTCCAGATGAACTCGCGCCTGATCGGCGAATACATCTACCACCCCGGCGACGCACAGGCCGCGGTCCGCAATTCCGTCATGCGCTCGATGAGCGCGGACGACTGGTACAACCAGCTGAACTGGCTTTACGGCTCGAACGGGCTGGACACGGGCGCGGCGACATCCGCCGCCGCCGAATGACTTGAGGAAGGATCACTTCATGGGCTTTGTCTTTGAACCCGCCGTCACCCCCAGCGTCGCCGTTGCAGGCAGCGGGGACCGTATTCCGGTGCGGCGCATCTTCTGCATCGG
>NZ_JARAMO010000279.1:0-10420 GCF_028807275.1 Mameliella sp. AT18 | reverse complement strand
GCGGGGAACTTGGCGTTGTACTTGAACCGCGTGCCCTGCCTGCGCCGAACGTAGTAGAACAGCTCGATGGCGCCATACATTGCGAAGATGCCCGCCATGTTCACGAGCAGCAGGTAGAGCGGCCAGCCCCAGCTGAGCGTCGCCAGCGTCTGGGCATCGGGGATCACGAAGACCCAGTAGAGCAGGGCCGTCGCCATGTGAAAGGCGTTCCAGGGCCAGAGGTAATCGACCAGGAAAGCACCCATCTTGTTGAACTTGCCCAGCCAGAAGGGGGCGATTTCCAAAGGCGCGTTCGGGGCCCAGTTGCCGCGTTTGTCACGGGTGCCGTACTGCAGATCATCCATGAGTGCGCCCTCCCCAGCGTCTCATCGGCGCTGGCAGAAAACTGCGCCGACCGATGCATGTTTTCTTTACGAATTGACCTGCATCAAATCAAGCTTGCTGATGTGATGAGAGTGATTTCATATCATTTCAGTTCACGCGACAACCAAGATGAAACGAAATGAAGTGACCCCGACATGGTGAAACGACCGACAATTCCTGACCTGGCAGAGGCTGCGGGCGTCTCGGTTTCGACGGTCAACAGGGTGATCAACAAGGCCGACAGCGTGCGCCAGCCGACCCGGGAAAGGGTGCTGCGGGCGGCGCAAGACATCGGGTTCTATGGCCTTGGGGCAATTGAATATTCCGTCCACGCCGGCCGGGAGGTGCATCGCCCGGGCGTGTTGCTCTTGCAGGAGCGGCGCCCGTTCTACCGCGACCTTGGCGCGGCCTTTCGGCAGGCTGCCGAAGAGCACACCGATGGCCGGATCGAGCTGACCCTGGAGTTTCTGGACGACCTTTCGCCCGAGGTCGTGGCAGACCGGCTGAGACAGCTTGGCGCGAATTGCGATTCGGTGGCCCTGGTGGCCGCGGAACATCCTCTCATCACCGATGCGATCGATTCCCTGCTGCTGCGGGGCACCCCTGTCATGGGGCTGATCACCCCCCTGACCGCGCGGGGGAATGTCGGCTACGTGGGGCTGGACAGTTTCAAGGTAGGGCGCACCGCTGCCTGGGCCTTTGACAAGATCTGCCACCAGAGGGGCGAAATAGGCATCCTTGTCGGCAACACGCGCTACCGCAACCAGGACCTGAACGAGAGCGGCTTTCGCTCTTATTTCCGCGAGAACGCCTCCGGTTTCACCCTGTTGGAGCCGCGCGCGACCTTTGAATCGGCAGATGTGGCGCGCGAGATGACCGAAGACCTGTTTGCCCAGCACCCCGAGATGTGCGGGATTTTCATCTCTGGCGGGGGGATCACCGGGTCATTGGCCGCCCTGCGCGAGGCGCCCCGGCGTCCCGGCTTTGTCGCGGTGGGTTATGAACTGATGGATGTCACGCGCAGGGCGCTTTTCGACGGCACGCTGACGATGGCGATATCGCACCCGATGGAGGCCCTGGCCCGCCAGACCCTGGCCGCGCTGGTCAAGTCCAAACGCGCCGGGCCGGACGCCGGGGCGCAGAACGTCATGCTGGATTTCGACATTCATACGTCCGAAAATCTGTGACCCGTCCCGATGTGGCCCGAACTTATGCCTCTTGAATTTATCATGATGAATTGCTTGTCTCTTGCAATGTCGTCACGGACCCGTTCCAAATGACCGGCCTGCAAGGCCCCGGCCCCCTGACACGCGATGGCACGCGCCGGTCGCGCCCGGTGCGCGTGGCCGAGGCCATCAAGGACTGGGTGGTCGAACGCGGGCTGCAACCCGGCGACCGTCTGCCCGGCGAGGCAGAGCTGATCGCCGAATTCGGCATGTCCAAGGGCACGATCCGCGAGGCGATGCGCCTGTTGCAGGCGCAGGGCCTTGTGGTGACCAAGACCGGCCCGGGCGGTGGCAGTTTCGTGGGCGAGGTCGGCAAGGACCGGGCCCATGCGCTGCTGGGCAATTATTTCTATTTCCGCAATATCTCGATCGACGACATCTACCAGGTGCGCATCGCGCTGGAACCGGAGCTGGCGGCCTCTTTGGCCGGGCGGCTGACGCCGGAACAACTGGCAGAGCTGGGGCGGATCATGACCACCTATGCCGAACCCGCCGAAGATGCCGAGGGCGAACGCGCCCAGCATGTCGCCTCGCTGGTGTTCCACGCGCGCCTGGCTGAGTTTGCGGACAACGCCTTGCTGGGGTTCTTCATCGGCTTCATGGCGCAGATCCTGGCCGACCTGACCGTCTACAAACGCCTCTATTCCAAGCCGAACCACGAACTCTGGCGGCAGGGACGCGACCACCAGGCGGGACTGGTCGAGGCGCTGCGCAACGGCGATGCCGAGGCCGCCCGGGCCATCATGCGCGAACACATGGAAATGGCACGCCGCCTGATGGAGGACCAGGAGGCGGTGGTCATGAAACGATTCATGGCGGAATGAGCATGGACGGACTGGCGAAAGAGCTGGAACGCCTCGTGGCCGAGGCGCGGGGCGCGGGCGACTGGGGCCGTCCCGCAGATTACATCCCCGAACTGGCCAAGGTCGATCCGGCGCAGGTAGGGGTTGCCCTCTGTCTGGCCGACGGGACGGAGCTTGGGGCAGGGGAGGCGGACAGGCCCTTTTCGATCCAGAGCATCTCGAAGGTGTTTTCGCTGGCGGCCGTTCTGGGGCGGCTGGGGGATGACCTTTGGCGCAGGGTCGGGCGCGAACCCTCTGGCACCGCCTTCGACAGCATCTTTCTGCTGGAGCATGAGAACGGCCGCCCGCGCAATCCTTTCATCAACGCGGGGGCCCTGGTGACAACGGACGCGCTTTTGGGCGGGCGTGAACCCCGGCAGGCGCTATCCGAAATCATGCACCTTGTCCGCGCCGCGGCCGAGGATGACGACATCCATATCGACAAGGCGGTGGCGGAGTCGGAAAAGGCCACGGCCAGCCGCAATATGGCGCTGCTGTACTACCTGCAATCGCATGACAACCTGCTGAACCCGCCCGAGATGGTCATGGGCACCTACGCCCATCAATGCGCCATCGAGATGACCTGTCGCCAACTGGCGAGGGCGGGGCGGATGCTGGCGATGCTGCCCGGCGTGCCGGCGATGATCTCGCCGCTCCGGGCGCGGCGGATCAATGCGCTGATGATGACTTGCGGGCAATATGACGGCTCGGGCAATTTCGCCTTTCGCGTCGGCCTGCCGGGCAAGAGCGGGGTGGGCGGGGGGATCCTGCTGGTGGCGCCGGGCGTGGCTTCGATCGCGGTCTGGTCGCCGGGGCTGGACAGCTATGGCAACTCGCAGGTGGGCACCTGGCTGGCCGAACGGATCGCCGGTTACACCGGCTGGTCGGTCTTCGCACCGTAGGGGGTGGCGCGCTCGGGGTCGTCGAGCGTCGGCACCATGACGGCCCAGTCGGCATAGTCGCCGCTGGTGGCGCGCTGGTGCAGCGCCCGCAGATCGGCCAGAGGTGTCGCCGAATGATCCACGCGCAGGGTCAGCGGCGCCATGTCCCGCCCGACGATCAGCAGCGCGGCAGAGAGCAGCCCCCGGCTGTCGCCCCCGGCGGCCGCGGCCGCATCCAGCGCGGCCAGCAGGCGCAGATCGAATGCGCCCTCGGCGGCAAGGAACCCGTCCAGCATCGCTTGCAGCACCTCCTCGGAAGAGAGCAGGTTGCCGGTGACGATCACCTTGTCCGCGCTGCGCGCGCCCGCCGCCTGAATACTGTCGGCGCCGGTAAAGCTGGCGGTGCCGCCTGTCGGGTCCAGCGTCGCCAGCTGCCGCTGGCCGCGGCCGCTGTCGGCGCCGGTCACACGCTCCACGGCGTCGCGTGCGGAAAGTCCGGATTTCATCAGGGCGAGCGTCTCTGTCCCCCACATGGTCGAGGGCAGGGACCCCTGTGAGGCCGACATCCCCGATTCGGCATCCCCGCGCAGAACCCAGCCGCCGACACAGAGACTGCCCGTGGTGGCGGCACCGCCGTAGCGGCCTGTTTTTTCATCGTATGCAAGGATCGAAATCGTCATGCGGGAGCCTCCTCATCATGAGACTTGAATTTATCATGAAAATTTGGCCTCATGCAATTTATCATGAAAAATAAAAAATGAAGAACAAGACCCAAGGACAACAGCGGAGGTAACGCAATGTCGCTCTTCTCTTTCACCCGCCGAGGGCTGCTTGCCGCCGGGACGGCGCTTGCGCTGACAGTCGGCACACTGACCGGGGCCCAGGCGCAGACGCCTCCGGGCGTCCTGATCGTCGGCCAGATCGCCGAGCCCAAGGCGCTGGACCCGGCGGCGGTCACGGCGGTCAACGACTTCCGCATCCTGATGAACGTCTACGACGGGCTGGTGCGCTACAAGGATGGCACGCTGGAGGTCGAGCCGGCGCTGGCGACCGACTGGACCATCTCGGAGGACGGCACCGAATACACCTTCAACCTGCGCGAGGGTGTGAGCTTTCACGACGGCAGCCCGTTCAACGCCGAGGCGGTGAAATTTAATTTCGAGCGGATGCTGAACGAGGACCACCCCTATCACGACACGGGTCCCTTCCCGCTGGCCTTCTTCTTCTCGGCGGTGGAAACCATCGAGGTGGTGGATGACCTGACGGTGAAGTTCACCCTGAACGCGCCCTATGCGCCGTTCCTGTCGAACCTTGCCTATCCCACCGGCCTGATCGTCTCGCCCGCCGCGGTCGAACAGTACGGATCGGATTTTGGCCGCAATCCCTCGGGCACCGGCCCGTTCACCTTTGCCGAATGGCGGTCGAACGAAGCGGTGGTGATCGAGGGCAACCCCGACTACTGGGGCGGGGCACCGGATTTGCAGGCGGTGGTGTTCCGCCCGATCACCGATGCCAATACCCGCACGGCGGAAATGCTGGCCGGGGGGATCGACCTGATGGTCGAGGTGCCGCCCGTGGCCCTGTCCGAATTCCAGGGCGCGGAATACACGGTGCACGAGCAGGCCGGCCCGCATGTCTGGTTCCTGATCCTGAACGCCAAGGAAGGCCCCTTTGCCGACAAGTTGGTGCGCCAGGCGGCGAACTACGCGGTCAACAAGACCGCGCTGGTGGACGACGTGCTGGAAGGCACCGCTGCCGTGGCCGCAGGCCCGACGCCGCCGGCCTTCGCCTGGGCCTACAACGAGGATCTCGAGCCCTATCCCTATGATCCCGACAAGGCCCGCGCGCTGCTGGCCGAGGCCGGTGCCGAGGGGGCGGAGCTGACATTCTTCGTGACCGAGGGCGGGTCCGGCATGCTGGACCCGATCGCGATGGGCACGGCGATCCAGGCGGACCTGGAAGCGGTCGGCTTTGACGTCACGATCGAGACCTACGAGTGGAACACCTTCCTGGGCGAGGTGAACCCGGGTCTGGCGGGCAAGGCGGACATGGCCGAGATGGCCTGGATGACCAACGACCCCGACACGCTGCCCTTCCTCGCGCTGCGCACCGATGCCTGGCCCGAGGCGGGCGGGTTCAACTCTGGCTATTATTCGAACCCGAAGGTGGATGAACTGCTGGAGGCGGCCCGCGTCGCCACCGACCAGGACGAGCGCGCGCGTCTTTACAAGGAGATGCAGACCATCGTTCAGGAAGATGCGCCCTGGGTCTTTGTCGCCAACTGGAAGCAGAACGCGGTGACGAGCGACCGGGTCGAGGGCTTTTCCTTGCAACCGTCCTTCTTCCTGCTGCTGGATGACGTGGTGAAGAACTGATCGCGAGTCGGGCGGGGCCGGGCATCGAGCCCGGCCCCGCCCGCCGGGGGCTCTGCCCCCGAAGTGCGCCTGCGGCGCACACCCCCGGAGGTATTTCTTGCCCAAAGAAGCCAGGGGTCGTTTTCCCGCCAGACAAAGGGGGTGCGCATGGGGCGCTATATCCTCGGACGACTGATTTCCGCCATTCCGGTGCTGCTGGGCATCACCGTGATCGTCTTCCTGATCATGGCGCTGATCCCGGGCGATCCGGCGACGGCGATCCTGGGCAGCTACGCGACGCCGGAGAACGTGGAAAAACTGAACCGCGACCTTGGCTTGGACAAGCCCCTGGTGGCGCAGTATTTCATCTGGCTCGGCAACATGCTGCAGGGCGATTTCGGCACCAGTTTCTCGCTCAACCGGCCTGTGATCGACGAGGTTCTGGAGCGGTTCAACGGGACGCTGATCCTGGCCGGGACGTCCTTTGTCATCTGTTCGGTGCTGGGCATCATGGCGGGCGTGATCTCGGCCGCCAACCAGTATGGCTGGGCGGACAAGGGCATCACCTTTGTCGTGCTGCTGGGGATCTCGATCCCGAGTTTCTTTCTCGGCATGATGATGATCCTGTTCTTCTCGGTGAACCTTAGGATATTCCCGGTTTCCGGCATGTGGCCGATCTATGGCACGCGGGATATCTGGGCGCTGCTCAATCACCTGGTCCTGCCGGCCAGTGCGCTGGCGGTGGTCGCCACCGGCGTGATCGCGCGCCTGTCGCGTTCCGCGATGCTGGAGGTGCTGCGACAGGATTTCATCCGCACCGCGCGGGCCAAGGGCGTGAATGAGCGCGGCGTGATCTGGCGCCATGCGTTGAAGGCGGCGATGGTCTCGATCATCCCTGTCCTCGGCATCCAGGCCGGGTTCGTCCTGTCGGGCGCGGTCTATATCGAGATCGTCTTTCAATGGCCTGGCGTGGGCCGGATGCTGGTCGACGCGATCCTGAAGCGGGACATCCTGCTGGTGCAGGGGGGCGTGGTCTTTGTCGCCGCCTGTTACGTCCTGTTCAACATCGTGGTGGACGTGGCGCAGAGCCTGCTGGACCCGAGGATCAAGACATGATGGCCTTTCTCAAACTCCTCGCCCGCAACAGGCTGGCGCTGGCCGGGGGCATTGTCCTGAGCTTCGTCGTTCTGCTGGCGCTGATCACGCCGCTCCTGCCCTTGGCGGAGCCGAACGTGACCAATACCGCCGCGCGGTTCCAGAAGCCCTTTACCGAGGGCGCGCTCCTGGGCACAGATCACCTTGGCCGGGACCTGCTGTCGCGGCTGATGTGGGGCACGCGGTTGTCGCTGGCCGTGGGGTTCGCCGCAGCCGTGGTCGCCGCCACGCTGGGCGCGGCCATCGGCATCGTCGCCGGGTTCTACGGCGGGCGGACCGATAACCTGATCATGCGCGGCGTCGACATGCTGATGGCCTTTCCCTACATCCTGCTGGCGCTGGCCATCGTCGCCGCCCTTGGGCCGGGTCTGTTCAACGCGCTGATCGCCGTGGCCGCCGTGAACGTGCCCTTCTTTGCGCGCAACATCCGGGGCATCACCGTGGGCATCGCGCACAAGGAATTCGTCGATGCGGCGCGTCTGGCGGGCTTGTCGAACACCCGCATCATCCTGACGGAAATCCTGCCCAACGTGATCCCGGTGATCGTGATCGCCATGTCGACCACCATCGGCTGGATGATCCTGGAAACCGCCGGGCTCTCCTTCCTCGGGCTGGGCTCGCAGCCGCCGCAGGCGGACCTGGGCTCGATGCTGGGCGAAGCGCGCTCGGCGCTGATCACCAACCCGCATACCTCGGTCGTCCCCGGCA
Source organism: Mameliella sp. AT18 (assembly GCF_028807275.1). Lineage (NCBI taxonomy): Bacteria > Pseudomonadati > Pseudomonadota > Alphaproteobacteria > Rhodobacterales > Roseobacteraceae > Antarctobacter > Mameliella sp. AT18. The sequence continues at coordinate 2,891 of NZ_JARAMO010000279.1, read as the reverse complement.
TCATGATCCTGATCATCGTCATGTCGATCAACCTCTTGGGCGACGGGGTGCGGGACGCGCTGGACCCGAGGCTGAAATCCGGCGCGCTGTCGCGCCCGATGGCCTCCACGATGGTCCGCCGCGAGGACCCGGTGCCCCAAGCCGAGGGCAAGGGCCTGCTGGAAGTGCAGGAGTTGCAGACCCAGTTCCACGTCAAGGATCGCGTCTATCGGGCGGTGGGCGGCGTGTCCCTGCATGTCAAGCCGGGGGAGTGCCTGGGCGTGATCGGTGAAAGCGGGTCGGGAAAATCCGTCACCGCGCTGTCGGTCATGGGGCTGGTGGCCTCGCCGCCCGGGGTCATCACCGGGGGTGCGGTGCGCTATGATGGCGACGACCTGATCGGCGCGCCTTATCGCAAGCTGCGCGAGATGCGGGGCCGCAACGTCGCCTATATCTTCCAGGACCCGCTGGCCACGCTGCACCCGCTCTACAAGGTGGGTGACCAGTTGATCGAGGCGATCCGCGCGCATCGGCCCATCAGCAAGAGCGAGGGGCAGGCGCGGGCCATCGAACTGCTGAAAGCGGTGCGCATTCCCAACGCCGAAAAGCGGATCACCGATTATCCGCACGAGATGTCGGGCGGGATGCGCCAGCGCGTGGGGATCGCGATGGCGCTGGCCAACGATCCCGACATCATCATCGCGGATGAGCCGACAACGGCGCTGGACGTGACCGTTCAGGCGCAGATCCTGTCGCTGCTGGATGACCTGCGCCGCTCGCGCGGGCTGGCCATCGTGTTCATCACCCATGATTTCGGCGTGGTGGGGCAGCTGTGCGACCGGGTGGCCGTGATGTACGCGGGCCGCATCGTCGAAGAAGGGCCGACGCAGTCGGTACTGGAAACGCCGACGCATCCCTATACCGCCCGGCTGATGGCCTGTGTTCCGGAACTGGGCGAGGGCAAGCGACGGCTGGAGGCGATCCCGGGCCTGCCACCGGTGGTGGACAAGCTGCCCGCAGGCTGTGCCTTTGCCGATCGTTGCGACCGGGTGCAGGCGGACTGCAGACAGGGCGAGATCGACCTCGAGCGTGAAGGCGCGCGCGCCGTGCGCTGTATCCATCCCGTGACCCCGCTGAAGGAGGCCGCAGAATGACAGAGGCGTTGAAACTGACGGAGCTGTCCAAGAGTTTCCCGGTGGGAGGTGGCTTCCTTGCGGCGTCCAGGGGGACGGTCAAGGCGGTGCATCCGATTTCCCTGACGGTCCAGCAGGGAGAGACCCTGGGCATCGTGGGGGAATCCGGCTGTGGCAAGTCCACGCTGGCCCGGATGCTGGTGGGCCTGCTGGAACCGACGACCGGCACCATCGAGATCGACGGTGCGGCGCTGGACAACGCCGACCCGGCGATTTTTGGCAAGCGCATCCAGTATGTCTTTCAGGACCCGATTTCCTCGCTCAACCCGCGCAAGACGATCCGCCAGATCATGGAGGCGCCGCTGAAACGCCTCTACGGCATGGACCGCGCGCAGCGCGACACGCGGATTTCCGAGATATTCGCCAGCGTGAACCTGCGCGAGGAGTTCCTGGAGCGCTATCCGCATGAATTTTCAGGCGGGCAGGCGCAGCGGATCGGGATCGCCCGGGCGCTGGCGGCGAATGCGCGTATCCTGATCCTGGATGAGCCGGTGTCGGCGCTGGATGTCTCGGTGCAGGCGCAGGTGCTGAACCTGCTGGCGGACCTCAAAAAGGAATTCAGCCTCACCTACCTGTTCATCAGCCACGACCTTGCGGTGGTCGAGGCGGTCAGCGACCGGATCGCGGTGCTTTACTTTGGGTCCGTGGTCGAACTTGGCCCGGCCGAAGAGATTTTCCGTGCCCCGCGTCACCCCTACACCAAGTTGCTGGCCGACAGTGCGCCGGTGGTCGGGCGGCCGTTGACGGCGCCGGAATCGAAGGAGACCGAGCTGCCAGACCCGCTGAACCCGCCGCCCGGCTGCGCCTTTGCCGCGCGCTGCCCGCGCTCCAGCGACCGCTGCCGCAAGGAGGTGCCCCGGCTGGAAGGCGACCGCGTACAGGCGGCCTGTTTTCATCCGCTGGACGGCGACTGACGGTGCCGGTCAATCCAGCCGTGAAAACCCCTTCTTGACGCGCCGGATGGGGATCGAGGACTCGATGGAGGCCACGCCCGGCACCTTGGTCAGCCGGCGAGTCAGGAAGCCTTCGAACTCGACCAGGTCGGCGACCGCGACACGCAGCAGGTAATCCCGGTCATCAGCCAGCAGTCGATCACCTCGGGACAGGCGTTGACTGCCTGTTCGAAGGCTTGCAGCCGGTCGTCGACCTGGTGATCCAGCTTGACCGAGACAAAGACGCTGAAGGGATAGCCCAGTTTGGCCTCGTCCAGATGCGCGTGATAGCCGCTGATGTATCCACGCTCTTCAAGGATGCGAACCCGCCGGGCGCAGGGCGACGGCGACAGGTTCACCCGCCCGCTCAGCTCTTGCAGGGTCAGGCGGGCATCACGCTGGACCTCGCGCAGGATGGCGTGGTCGATGGAATCGAGGCTGTCGGCGCTCATGGTGAATCTTGTAAGGTATTGCGAAATTATTGACGGATTCCTCCAAAGATCAGCCTGAAGAGTGGTTGGTTTGGCGCCAATTGCCCCGCGCGCCTGTCTAGGTCTGGCCAAAGGCAGGAGTGAATGATGGCCCGGCACCAGACCCGTTTTGACCGTATCCCCCAGGATCCGGACCCCGCATAAACCGCTGAGTGGATCGAGGCGCTGGAAAGCCTCACCCACCATGATGGCCCTGAACGGGCGCATTTCGTGATGATCGCGGTGCTGGACCCGGCGCGCCGGCTGGGGGTGACGACCCGTGGCTTGCCCTATTCGGCCTATCGCAACACGATCCC
>NZ_JARAMO010000278.1:0-19552 GCF_028807275.1 Mameliella sp. AT18 | reverse complement strand
TTCTTTGGTTTGAAAAATACCTCGGGGAGTGCGAGGGGCTGGCCCCTCGCTGTCCGCCGGCGGTCAGAGGACGTAGCGGCTGAGGTCCGTCGACCGGGTCAACTCGCCCAGGTGCTGTTCGACGAAATCCGCATCCACCGTGACCTCGGTCCCGGCCTGGTCGGGGGCGGTAAAGCTCAGCTCCTCGAAGACCCGTTCCATCACCGTGTAAAGCCGGCGGGCGCCGATGTTCTCGACGCTGGTGTTCACCTCGGCGGCGATCTTGGCCAGCGCGGCGATCCCCTCGTCGGTAAAGCTGACCGTGACCTCCTCGGTGGCCATCAGCGCCGTGTACTGGCGGGTCAGCGCGTTGTCCGTTTCGGTCAGGATGCGCACGAAATCCTCTTCGGTCAGCGCCCGCAGGTTGACGCGGATCGGCAGGCGCCCCTGCAACTCCGGCAGCAGGTCCGAAGGCTTGGCGATGTGGAAGGCGCCCGAGGCGATGAACAGGATATGGTCGGTCTTGACCGCGCCATGCTTGGTCGAAACGGTGGTGCCCTCGATCAGCGGCAGCAGGTCGCGCTGCACGCCCTCGCGACTGACATCGCCACCGCGCGCCTCTTGCCGGGCGGCAACCTTGTCGATCTCGTCGAGGAAGACGATGCCATTCTGTTCCACCGCTTCCAGGGCCGCGGCCTTGACGACCTCGTCGTCCAGCAACTTGTCCGCCTCTTCGGAAATCAGCACCTCGTAGCTGTCACGCACGGTCATCCGCTTGCGCGCCGTGCGCCCGCCAAAGGCCTTTCCGAACATTTCGCCCAGGTTCATCATGCCCATGTTGGCGCCGGGTTGGCCGGGGATTTCCATCATCGGAAAGGGAGAGCTTGTCTCGGCCACGTCCAGTTCGATTTCCGTGTCGTCCAGTTCGCCGTTCTTCAGCTTGTGGCGGAACATCTCGCGCGTGCCTTCGCGTGCGTCGGTGCCGGCAATGGCGGTGATGACCCGTTCTTCGGCGGCTTCATGGGCGCGCGCCTTGACCTCTTCGCGCATGTGGTCGCGCGTGTCGACGATGGCGGTGTCCACCAGGTCCCGGATGATCTGTTCCACGTCGCGGCCGACATAGCCCACCTCGGTGAACTTGGTCGCCTCGACCTTGATGAAGGGCGCGCGGGCCAGTTTCGCCAGGCGGCGGCTGATCTCGGTCTTGCCGACGCCGGTGGGGCCGATCATCAGGATGTTCTTGGGATAGACCTCGTCGCGCAGGTCATCGGACAGCTGCTTGCGCCGCCACCGGTTGCGCAGGGCCACGGCGACGGCGCGCTTGGCCTCTTGCTGGCCGATGATGAAACGGTCGAGTTCCGAGACGATTTCGCGGGGGGTGAGGTCGGTCATGCGTCTTGTTCCTTGTGCCGCGCCAGAGAGCGTGGGTTTCGGCGTGAGATATACATGTGACGCCAGAATCCAAGCCCTTTCCGGGAACCGCCTCCGCCGCCGGGGAGTTCCTGTCACCGAAAGCGAGGGCGCCATGCGGGATACGGGCACGATGCACGACAGGATGGAAATGGCGGCGACCGGGCGGATCTGCATTGTCGCCAACCTGAAATCCGGGCGCAATTCGCGCGATGCGGCGGCGGTCGATGCCGCCGCAGAGGTGCTGGGAGCCGAGGTCCTGGCCTGCACCCGCCCCGATCAACTGGGCGCGACGCTGGACAAGGCCGTGGCACGGCGGCCCGACATGATCGTCTCTGCCGGGGGCGATGGCACCGCTGTTGCAACCGCGGCCAAGCTGTTGGGGACGGGCATCGCCATGGCCGTCCTGCCGTTCGGGACTTTCAACTACTTCGCGCGGGGCCTTGGGCTGGACCCGGACCCGGCAGAGGCGGCCCGCCAGATTGCGGCAGGCCGGATCGAGCCCCGGCGCCTGGGCCAGGTCAACGGGCAGATCTTTCTCAACAACGCCAGCGTCGGCGTCTATCCCCGCATCCTGAAAGAGCGCGAGGCGATCTATCGCCGCTGGGGCCGCCGCCGCCTGATGGCGCATTGGTCGGTCGTCCGCAGTTTCCTGCGCTTTCGCCGGCCCATGCGGGTTCGGCTGGGCACTGGCGACGGGACGCATCACCGCAAGACGGCGCTGGTCTTTGTCGGTCGCTCGGGCTTTCAACTGGCGCGCTTTGGCCTGGCAGGGGGCGAGGCGATCAAGGCGGGCGGTTTCGCGGTGCTGGTCGTCCGCGCCGAAAGCCGGGGCGAACTGTTCCGCAGGGTGGCCCGCCTGGCTGCGGGAGCGGTCGAGGAAGGCGTGGACTATGACCTGATCCAGGGCGACCGGCTGGACCTCGACCTGCCCGGGAAACGGCGGATGCTGCTGGCCTATGACGGTGAAAAGCGCAAGATGGAGGGACCGTTGCGCTTTGCCATGACGGAGGAGGAATTGCGGCTGGTCATGCCGCGGGAGAGGGAATGAAGCGAATACTCCACCTGTCGGACCTGCACTACGGGCGCGCGCGGGAGGACCTGGAACAGCCGCTGCTGGACGTGATCGCCCGGTTGACGCCGGACCTGGTGGTGATCTCGGGCGATTTCACCCAGCGCGCGCGGGTAGGCCAGTTTGCCCGGGCGCGCGCCTTTCTGGATCGTCTCGATGCGCCCTGGTTGGCGGTTCCGGGCAACCACGATACCCCGCTCGACAATCTCTGGCTGCGGATGGTGGCGCCCTGGCGGCGCTATCGGCGTGCCATCCATCAGGATCTCGAACCACGATATGCCGACGACGGCATGGTGGTCGTCGGTGTGAACACGGTAAACCGCTTTGCCTGGCAGCGCGGGCGGCTGTCGTCGCGGCGGATCGCCCGGGCTTGCGAAGGCTTCGGCGCGGCGGGCGACAGGGCGCGGATCGCGGTTCTGCATCATCCTTTGCAGCACGGCGCCGGGGTCCGGAAACGGCTGATGCAGGGGGCGGATGCGGGGCTGAGGGGCTTTGCGGAATGCGGTGCGCGGATCGTCCTGTCCGGGCACCTGCACAACACGGTGATCGCCCCGATGCGGGCCTGGCCGGAACTGCTGTTCGTGCAGGCGGGCACCTGCCTGTCCAGCCGGGTGCGGGGTGAGCCCAACACCTTCAACCTGCTCGATCTCGACGGGCCGGATGTGCGGATCGCGCGCTGGGCCGCCGGTGAAACGGGCTTCGTCGAAAGCGACGCCGTCAGCTATGTGCAGCGTGACGGCGCCTGGCATCGCAGGGGCTGAGCCGGGCTCAGCCCAGGGTTTCCACTGTCAGGTTGCCATTGGTATAGACGCAGATGTCGGCGGCGATCGCCATGGCCGTGCGCGCCACCTCTTCGGCGGATTTATCGGTGTCCATCATGGCGCGCGCGGCGGCGAGGGCGAAATTTCCGCCCGACCCGATGGCCGCCACGTCATGTTCAGGTTCCAGCACGTCGCCGGCGCCGGTGATGACGTAAAGCTCCTTGCCGTCGGTGACGATCAGCATCGCCTCGAGTTTCTGAAGGTACTTGTCTGTACGCCAGTCCTTGGCCAGTTCGACGCTGGCGCGCTGCAATTGCCCCGGCGCGGCCTCCAGCTTTTTCTCCAGCCGTTCCAGCAGGGTAAAGGCATCCGCCGTGGACCCGGCAAAGCCGCAGAGCACGTCATGACCGCCCGGAGACAGGCGGCGCACCTTGCGCGCGGTGCCCTTGATCACGGTCTGGCCAAGGCTGACCTGGCCGTCGCCCGCGATGACCACCTGCCCGCCCTTGCGGACGCCGATGATCGTGGTGCCGTGCCAGCCGGGAAACTCGTCGGACATGAGAACGCTCCTTGTCGGTTGTGGCCCGATATGGGCCATGCCGCGCAAAACGACAAGGGCGCCCGAAGGCGCCCCTGCGAATTCAAATGGTTACGCGGCTCAGATCGACTCTTCGATCCAGCTTTGCAGCGCGGCCTTGGGGCGCGCACCGGCGAGGTTCGACACCGCCTGTCCGTCCTTGAAGACAAACAGCGCGGGGATGCCGCGCACGCCCATCGCGGCGGCGGTGTTCGGGTTCTGGTCAACGTCGACCTTGGCGATCTTGACCTTGCCTTCCATCTCGGCGGCCAGCTCTTCGAGGGCGGGACCGATCTGCTTGCAGGGGCCGCACCACTCGGCCCAGAAGTCGACGACGACGGGGATGTCGGAATTCTTCACTTCGGCGTCGAAGGTGTCATCGGTGACGGCGACGGTGGCCATTGGGGAATCTCCTGAGATTTGAGGCAGCCTTTTCAGGTGTGGGAAGGTATGGAGGGGTCGCCAGCGCGTCAAGATGCGGCGGCCCGACCGAGTGCTTGTGTCACAAGATCGTGCGGCAGCGGCATATAGTGTGCACGCGCGGTCCAGACCAGGGCTGTGTCGATATGCCGACCGGGATAGACCTGCGCCAGGGCGGCGGCATAGGCCCCCATCTGCCGCAAGAGTCCGTCTGGCACATGGTCGGCGCCGTCGGGCACCGTGCGGTTCGATTTGAAATCCACGGCGGTGATCCGGTCGGGCGCGATCAGCAGCCGGTCGATGATCCCATGTATCCGCCCCAGCCCCGGCAGATCGGCGGTGACGGGCACCTCTGCCAGCGCATCGGGGGCAAAGACATGCGCCAGCGCGGGCGCCTCCAGCACCGCCAGCGCCTCGTCCCGGATCGCGGGCAGATGCCCGGTGACAAGGATCAGGTCCGGGTCCGTTTCCATCTGGGTACAGAGCGAATCCGCGGCCTGTGTGCGTTGATCGGCGGGCAGGGGGGCCAGGTTTTCCAGCAGGTGATGCAGCGCCGTGCCGCGCGCCTTGGCCATGTCCTCGGTATCGCCGGCGGCCCCGGGCAGCGCCTTGGCGCCGCCGAGATCGGAGGGCGACAGGGCCTTCGTGGCGGCCACGGGGTCCGGCGCCGGGGCCAGCAACGCGGCGGGCAGGTCTACCGGCGCGGGCCGTGGCTTGTCGTGGACATCCAGGGGCAGGTGCGACCAGTCCGACAGGCCCAGCCGCAGGCCCTCGCCACTGCCCAGGTCGCCGAAATCGAACATCACCCGCTCGGGGCCCGAATCCTCCATCCCCCGCGTGACCTTGTCGTACCAGGCCTCGCCGGATTTCCCCAGGTCGCCCGCCGCCGCCACGATCAGCCATTTCTCGGCCCGGGTCATGGCGACATAGAGCAGGCGGTCCTTTTCCTGCGCGGCCTTCTCCTTGGCGGTGTCGACCACCGCCTGCTGGCGCGGCGGCATGGCGTCGGCGCTGGCCTTCCACATCGGGCCGTCATCGTCGGTGAACAGATCGTCGCGCAGCTTGGTGTCCGGTTCGGCGCAATCGGGCAGGATGACCACGGGCGCCTCCAGCCCCTTGGAACCATGCACCGTCATCACCCGCAGGGTTTCGCCCGCGCTGTCCGGGGCGCGCTTGATCTTCAGGTTGTCCGACCGCGCCCATTCCAGGAACCCGGTCAGCGAGGGCACGGCGCTTTGTTCATAGGCCAGGGCCTGTTGCAGCAGCGCGTTTATCCCGTCCTCGGCCTCTGGACCCAGCCGCCCGATCAGCAGGCGGCGGCCGTCGTGGCGGGTCAGGATGCGGTCGATCAGGTCGTAGGGGCGCAGGAAATCGGTCTGCCCGCGCAGGTCGTCCAGCACGCGCAGAACCTCGGGGAAATCCTCGCGCCGGGCGCGCAGTTCCTCCCAGAGATATTTCTTCTGCCGCCGGTGGGCGAGGTCGAAGAGCGCCTGTTCCGTGAGGCCAAAGAGCGGCGAACGCAACAACGTTGCCAGCGACAGGTCATCCTCGGGCGTGGAGAGGAAACTGAGCAGGGCGATGATGTCCTTGACCGCCAGTTCCGCCATGACCTTGAGCACGTCGGCCCCGGCAATGGGCAGGTCCTGCTGCTTGCAGGCGCGGATGATCTCCTTGAACAGGCGTCCGCGCTTCTGCACGAGGATCAGGAAATCGCCCGCGTGAACGGGCCGCGCGCGGTAGGTGCCGGTATGGCCGACCTCCTCGGGCAGGGGGGTGCCGTTCTCGATGCTCTCCTTGATGAAATGCGCGATGCGCTGGGCCAGTTGCACGGTATGATGGGTGGCGCTGGGCCGGTCGACGGGTTCATGCCATGCGCCGTCCTCCTCGTCTCCGACCTTGTCCACCAGCGGCCAGAGATCGACCCGCCCGGGCATGGCCTCCTTGAAGGCAAGGTGCCCGTCACCCACGAACCCCGAGGCCTCGGCGCCGCGAAACGTGTTGTCGACCAGCCGCAGGATCGGCTCTGCCGAACGAAAGCTGTAGTCGAGGCTGGCAGGCACCAGCGGCGCGTCGGTCCGGGCAAGACGGTCGGCGAAATCGTCGCGCATCCGGTCGAACTCGGACGGGTCGGCGCCTTGGAAGGAATAGATCGACTGTTTCTTGTCGCCGACGACAAAGATCGTGCGGCGCACATCGGCCCGCGCGCCCTCGCCTGCGGTGAATTCCTGGGCCAGCCGTTCGATCACCTGCCATTGCACGGGCGAAGTGTCCTGCGCCTCGTCGACAAGGATATGGTCGATGCCGCCATCCAGCCGGTAGAGCACCCATTCCGCGACGCCCGGATCGCGCAGCAGGTCGCGCGCGCGGGTGATGAGATCATCGAAATCCAGCCAGCCGCGGCGTTGTTTCTCGGCGTCGTAGTCGCGCAGGAAGGCGCCTGCGAAGCCGTGCAAAGCCGTGTCGCGGTCGGCGGCGGCCAGTGCGCGCTGCATGGCAAGCGCCTCCTCGACCCGTGCGGCCAGTTGATCCAGCGCCTCGAAGAGGTCGGCGGCGCTGGCCCGCACCCCCTTGGTGCCCAGCGTCTTGCGGATCGTGCCTGCCTGCGTCAGCAGCGCGGCCTGAACTTGGGCCAGCCCGGCGCGGTCCGGTGCCTCGATGGCGCCCAACTGGCCTGACAAGGTCTGATCGGTCTTGCCGCCGGTGGCGAGGATCTCGGCCAGCGCCCCGAAAAGATCCAGTTCGGACCCCAGGAAGACCTGGTCCAGCAGGGTGTCCTCGTCATCCGTTTCGCGCAATCCGTATGCGGTGCGGATCTCGCCCGCATCCTTGGGCGGGGTAAAGGCATCGCGGTGGCGGCAGACCTGCGCGGCGATGCTGTCCACGTCGTCGCCCGAGACATAGGGCGCGATGGCGCGGATCAGATGCGCCTCGGATCCCTCGGCCATCCGGTCCAGCACCTCGGCGCGCAGCAATTCGGCGGCGCGGTCCTCCATCTCCTGGAACTGCGGAGTGACGCGGGCCTCCAGCGGGAACCGACGCAGCAGGGAGGCGCAGAAAGAGTGGATGGTCTGGATGCGCAGCCCGCCCGGCGTCTCGATCGCCCGGGCGAACAGCGTGCGCGCTTCGCGCAGGAAATCGCCCGTCAGGTCCTTTTCGACGCCCAGTTCGCGCAGCTCACCCCTGAGCGCGGCTTCATCCAGCATCGCCCAGCCGCCCAGCCGTTTGAACAGGCGGTTCTGCATCTCGCTGGCGGCGGCCTTGGTATAGGTCAGGCAGAGGATGTGCGACGGGTCCACCCCGTCCAGCAGCAGCCGCGCCACCCGGTCGGTCAGCACGCGGGTCTTGCCCGATCCGGCATTGGCGGCCAGCCACGTCGAATGCCCTGGCTCGGCGGCGCGCACCTGCGCCTCTGTCGCGTCGTCGCGCCTCATGTCAGCACCTCCTTGACCGGCGCGTCGGTCACGTCCCATTCGCCGTACCGCGCGAGGTGGTCGTAATCCCCGGCATCGCTGTCCTTTTGCAGGGCGCGGCGGGCGGTAAAGCCGGTCTCGGCGGCATGATAGGCGCTGATGAGGGCGACGAACTCCTGCCAGACCTGCTCGGGCGGGGCATCCTCCAGCGGGGCCAGCACCTCGCGCGGGTTCGAGGGCTGCAGCGAGACAAAGACAGCCCGTTCCACATGTGGCGGGTCCAGCGGGGGGAAGCCGCCCTCGTCCAGCATCGCCGCCTCCAGCAGCAACTGCTTGTCAAAGGCGCGCTGTTCCTTGGGTGAGGGCGCGGCGCCGGTCTTGTAGTCGTAGATATGCGCCCCGCCGCGCCCGTCGATGTCGATCCGGTCGGCGGTGGCGCTCAGGGTAAAGCCCAGCGCGGGGATCTGACGTTCGCCCTTGATCTCGTACTGGCTGGGGGTGGCGCGGCCCTGACGTTCCACCTCGGTATCCACGAACCAGGGCGCGATGCGGGCCATGCGCGCCTGCCAGAGCGCACGGACGGTGGGAAAGGGCACCTGGTCCGGGTCGCCGATGATCTGTTCGGCCAGCGCCATCAAACGGTCGGGCCGCAGGTCCAGCGGTTCCTCCTGCGTGGCCTTGACGAAGTCCTCCAGCACCTTGTGGGTGAGGATGCCGCGCATCAGCGCGTCGGGCGCCTGCATCAGAGGATCCAGCGGACGCAGCCGCAGGACATGCTTGGCGTAGATCGCGTAGGGATCGCGCACCAGCCGCTTGATTTCGGTGACCGAGAGTTTCGCGGGCCGTGTCCCGGGGGGCGGCGCGGGTGAGGGGCGCGGCACAGGCGTGGCCTCGATCGGCAGTTCCGAGGCACGCGCCAGCGCCAGCCAGCGGTTGCCGCGCGCCTGCATCGCGGCGATGACCTCCTTGCCGCCCTGCGCCTCCAGCCCCCGCATCAGGTTCAACAGCCGGTTGACCCAGCGAGAGGGCACGGTTTCCGCCTCGTCCGATTTCAGCGACCGTGACAGCCAGACCTCGGGTGCGCCCGCCGCCTGTTGGAAGTCATGCGCCGACAGGCCGATGCGCCGTTCGGGCAGCAGCAGCCCCGCCTTGGCGCGCATCTGCCGGTTCAGCCAGGGGTCGGCGCCGGGCAGTTCCGGCCAGGCGCCCTCGTTGAGGCCTGCCAGGATTATCAGGTCGGCATCCATGACCCGCGCCTCCAGCGTGCCCCAGATCAGGATGTCGGGGTGGGGCGCGTCGCGGTCGCGGACCTCTTCGCGCGACATCAATGCGCCCAGCAGGTCGGCGAAATCGCGGGCGCTCATCTCGGCGCCATGCTCTGCCTCTCTCTCCAGTCCGGCCATGACGCCTTGCAGCTTGCGGCCCGCCGCCTCCTGCCACAGCCCGCCTGTGCCTTCGGTGTCCGGCCCGGCACAGATCGCGCCCGCCAGTGTCAGCAGGTCGGCGATCCAGTCGGCCAAGGGGCGTTTGCCGGGCCGTTCCTGCCCGCAGAACCGTGCGCCGACCCAGGCCGCCCAGTCGCCCTGCGACCGCTTTTCGCCCCAGAGCGCCAGCGGTTCGGGCTGGGGATAGGGCATGCCCTTGCGACGGATGAACAGCTCCAGTTCCCGGGTATTCAGAAGGTGCGGCCCCCGGTCGGCGCCGCTGTGAACCAGCGGGTGCTTGAGCAGGGTCAGCAGCATTTCCGCGGTCAGAGGTTTGACAAAGAGTTCCGCCACATGGCGCAGCAGTCGCCCGGGCGGGGTCAACTGCGCGGGCGTGCCGCCGCTGTCGTCCGGCAGGATGTTCCAGCGGTCCAGCGCAGAGGTCACGCGCCGGGTCAGCATCCGGTCCGGGGTGATGACGGCGGCGCGCTGACCGTCCGCCACCGCCTGCCGCAGGCGCAGGGCGATGGCCAGCGCCTCGTCCCGCTGGCTGGGCGCCTCCAGCAGGGTCACATCCTGCATCGCCGCGTCCAGTGGCGGCAGCGAGGGCCCTTCGGACAGCCATTGGTGCGTGACCGGCGCGGGTCGCAGGGCCAGCGACAGCACGCGGTTGCGCACCGGGCTGGGCGGCGGTGTCTCGGTCCAGGGGCGAACATTTCCGGGCGCCATGTCCAAAGCCTGCATCAGCCGGGCAAAGCGGAACTGCGGGTGATCCTCACCGGTCAGCGCGGTGTCCAGCCGGTCCCAGACGTGATCCGGCGTGTCGGTGTCAAAGCCGGGCAGGATCACCGCCCCCTGCGGCAGCCGCGCCACCGCCTCCATGAAGGCTGCCGTTGTCCCGCGCGAGCCGGTCGAGCCTGCAACCAGGATCGGATGTTGCGGCGGGCTGTCCTGCCATTGCCGCAGGCGCAGGTCCAGCGCGCGGCGGGCATAGGCCTGCGGGTCGGGGGCGCTGTCGGCCTCGAAATACTGTTGCACGATGCGCAGGAAGGTCAGCGCGCGTTGCCAGTGGCCGGACTGGTCCGAGACGTCGAGGGTCTCGATCACCTCGGGGGCAACGCCCTCGCCCTGCATTTCCTCCATCAGGGTCGCCAGGCTGTCGGCCAGGTCGAACAGCGCCGCCCGCGGGGCAAGATCGGGCGCCTGGTCCAGCAGTTTGGACACGAGGCCCGTCAGCTCCAGCCGCCGGCGCAACGGGGGCACTGGCGCGGGCAGGGCGGCCTTTGTCAGCGGGTCGGCCAAGTCGGTCACAAGGCGGATGCGCGGCAAGAGGCTGGCAGGACCCTTGTCGAACACTTCGCGCAGGCGCCGCGCCATGCGGTCGGAGTTGACGTAGATTTCCACCCGCGCCAGCGCCTCGGGCGGGGCATCGCCCAGGCGGGCGCGCAGGCCCGCGACAAGTTCACTGGCAAAATCGGCGCCCGGCGGCAGGCCGAACAGGCGCGGTCCCGTGTCGTCAAACATGCAAAAGTCCTTCGGCCAGCGCGATGCCTTCGGGGTGGCCCACATCGCACCATTGGCCCGGATAGGTGAGGCCGCAAAGGCGGCCCGTTTCCGCCTGGGCATTCCACAGGCGATTGAGCGAAAAGACCTTGTCGGGGATGGCGTGCAGCCCCTCTGTCTTGATGATCTGCGCGCCGGTGTAGACAAGATCGCCCTTGCGGCTCAGCTGCCCGTCCGGCTGCAGGCTGAAATCCCCGGGGGTCTTGCGGCCCACGGCGCGGGCCAGCGGGACGCAGAGCAGAAGCGCGTCCATTCGAACCGGATCCCAGGCCGCGCGCAGCAGGTCCAAGGGGTTCGGACCGTTCCAGATGGCGTCTGTGTTCAGCGTGTATACAGGGTGTGCACCCAGTTTCGGCAGGGCAAACCGCAACCCGCCACCGGTGTCCAGGATGTCGGGATGTTCGATAGAGACATGGATGCCTGTCCCGTTCAGGTGGCTTTCGATCTGGTCTGACAGGTAATGCGCATTCACGACGCGGGTCGCGATCCCGGCGGTCAGGTCCAGCGCGTGATCCAGCAGGGGTTTCCCGGCGACCTCGATCAGGGGCTTGGGCCGGGTGGCCGTCAGTGCCCCCATGCGGGTGCCGAACCCGGCGGCAAAGAGCATCACGGCGTCGGGCATGGGGATTTCAACCTTGTCAGATGGTCCGGCGAGGGCGCGGGCAGGGCGGTGTCGAGGACCTCTTTCACCGGGGCCAGCAGCGGGTGCGCAAGGTCGTTCTGCAGGTGTGCCCAGACGCGCGGGATCAGGTCGATGTAATGCGGCTTGCCCCGCGTCGCGGCGAGACGGGCAAAGACGCCCAGGATACGCAGGTTGCGCTGGGCGCCCAGCACGGCCAGAGAGGCGCGGAATGGCGTTTCCGCGTGCCCGGTGGCGGTGCAGTAATGCGCGATACAGGCCTTGGCGGTGTCCGCGCGCACATCACGGCGCGCGTCCTGGACAAGGGACACGAGGTCATAGGCGCGGTGTCCAAGCAGGGCGTCCTGGAAATCGAGCAGACCGGCGCGGGCGGTGTCCGAACGATCCGGCAGGAACAGGATGTTTTCGGCGTGGTAGTCGCGCAGCACCATGACCTCGGCGGGCTGGGCGTGGGCCTCCAGCAGGGGGTGGAAGGCGGCGATGGCGCGGGGCAGGGCCTCTGGCGCCTGCGTGTAGTGGATAAAGGCCAGGTCGATCTGTTGGGCCAGATGATCCGGCGTGGCGATGGGCAGATCGGGCGCCGCGGGATGTCGGTGCAAGTCGATCAGCACATCCGTCGCCAGCAGGTAGAGGTCGCGCTCTGCCGTGGGAGTCTCTGCCAGCCGCGCAACCAGATCGTCGCCAAGATCCTCGATCAGCAAGAGGCCGTTGGCTGTATCCTCGGCCAGGATGCGCGGCGCGCTCAGGCCCATTCCGCAGAGGTGCCGGGCCAGTCGGGTAAAAAGCGCCACGTCGCCCTCTGGGTCCTGCATCAGGATGGCGGTTTGCCCGTCAAGGAACAGCCGCGTGTAGCGCCGGGCAGAAGCATCCCCGGCCAAGGCCTCTTGCCGGGCGGCGCCCCATCCTGCTGCACTCAGGAAGTCACTCACGCCGCCTGCTCCGCGATCAGCGCATCCCAGCGCGGCGCCTCCCAGTCCAACACCAGCGCCCGGGCGTCCTCGTCCTGTCCGGCGGCAAAGCTAAGCCAAAGGGCGTCGCGGGGGGCCAGATCCTCCAGCCGGTCGGGCCATTCGACGAGGCAGATGGCCGTCTCAAAGGCCTCTGTCAGGCCCAGTTCGACGCTCTCGTCCGGGCCGGTGAGCCGGTAGAGATCGGCATGCCAGAGCTCGCCAGTGGCGGTGTCGTAGGTCTGGACAAGGGTGAAGGTGGGTGAGGGCACGTCCTCTGGTTCGTCCAGCAGGGACTGGATCAGGCAGCGCGCGAAATGGGTTTTTCCGGCGCCGATCTCCCCCGTCAGCAGCAGCACGTCGCCGGGCCGGAGACCGGCGCCGATGCGGCGGGCCAGGGCGCAGGTGGCCTCTGGCGTGGGCAGGGTGAGGGCGGTCTGGCGCGTGGTCATGGCGGCGAGGATACCGGCGCCGCGCAGGGGCCTGCAAGCGGCTATCCCACCGCCTTCCGGCGATTGTCGGGCTGTGCGGTTTCCTCTGCCTGGACGGGCAGGCTGGTAAAGCGGACAAGGGTCGCCCCGGCGGCCACGGGCTGCACCATGCAGCGCAGTTGTTCACCGGACTTGCGGGTCAATTGCGCCTCCCAGCCCTGGCGGTCACGCAGGGTCAGGACAAATTCGCGCAGGTCGGCCCAGATCGGGCTGGGCTGGCAATCCTGCTGCCATTCCTTGGTGGCATCGACGATGGTGATCTCGGCAAAGGCGCTGTCGGGGTCGCATTTCCACTGTGCCCGGTAGGCGGCGTTGGAAAAGGTCAGCACACCCAGTCGAGAGAAGACGGCCACCGCGTCGTCGAAACAGTCCAGCACCGATTGCGTCAATTCCAGTTCCGAGCGGAAGCGGCGCGTGAGCGAGATCTCGGCGCTGATGTCCTCGATCAGGAAGGCCACGGCGCCGTCCGGATGCGGGCGGCCGGTGATCTTGTAGGTCAGGCCAGAGGGCAGGTTCCAGGTCTCGCAATAGCGGTCTTCGCGCGCGGCAGAGACCACGTCATAGAGCTTGTCCCGCCAGGAGGCATAGTTCTTGGGTTCGGGCATCATGCGGTTTTCCCGCATGTGATCGAAGAAGGACAGGAGGTTGGGTTTGGCCGAAAGGAAGTCCACCGGCAGATGCGTCAGGTCCACCAGTGCCGGGTTGAACAGCACCAGTTGCCGGTCACGGTCAAAGACGGCCAGACCGATGGGCAGGTGGGCAAAGGTCTTGGTCAGCGTCTGGACGAAGTTGCGCTGCGCCATCTCGGCGTTGACGAGGCTGTCGATGCTTGTGGCGTAATGCACCCAGCCGTGTTCGACCGGGCGTGAGACGACTTCGAGCCAACGCTGCGGCTGGCCCTCGGGCTTGATGCTGATGCGGGTGCTGCGCTCGACTCGTTTGGAGGGCAGTTCGATGTCGACGGGACAGGTGCCGTCGATTTCGTGCCCGGTGCTTGCGCACAGGTGTTCGTAGGCCTCGTTGTACCAGATCAGTTGCCCGTCATCATCGGTTTGCCAGAGCGCATCGGGGGCGTTGCGCGACATTTCCGACAGGCGGTGGTACTCGTCGCTCTGGCAGCGGGCCCGGAACAGCGTGGCGGCGCCGTCGGGCGTGCATTGCAGACGCAGGTGCAGCCGGCTGCCCGCGGGGTCGGCCCACAGTTCGGCATTGCCGACATGAGGCGAACGCCAGTGCAAGGGCCGGTCCGGCAGCTCTTCCGGCAGATCCGGGAAGCCGGGCAACAGCGTTTCGCGCACCTCGTCCCAGCCCATGCCGGTCAGCACCGTGCGATCGAACAGCACTGCGGCATCCTGCGTGAAATCGACAACTTCGCCGTTTCGGAACAGCAGTACGGTTTCCGGCGTTCCAGAGTGCTGCAACTGCGATCGGCGCGGGCACAGCGTGAACAGGATCAGTGCCGCGGCCATGAATGCCGCGGCGGCACCGGCGCCGATTGCCAGAATTAATAGATCCTCCAAGGTCCTGCCTCTTACCCGTGTCCCGCGGATTGGCCTTCAGGTTGATTTCAGTTTGGTTAATTTCGCGTTAAGCATAAAACATTAACGTTAAACTCATCTTAAATTTCAATCGGGCGGTTCTCTCCCAGCGCGGTCCCCGGTTTTGCGGCGTCGGCGACGATCTTGCTGTGTGGCCAGACCACCTCGACGATGGCGCCGCGGCGTTCGGACTGGTCCGACACCGCCGAGTATGGATCCGATCCATTGGCAAAGCTCAGCTCGGCCCCGGTGCGTTCAAGCAGGGTCTTGGCGATGAAAAGCCCAAGGCCCATGCCCTCATATTCCGGGCGCGCGCGTTTTTCGCTTTCGCTGCGGCGGCGGCGCACGAAAGGGTCGCCGATGCGGCCGATCAGGTGCTGGGGAAAGCCGCGCCCGTCATCGACGATACGAATGGAAATCACGTCATCCGTCCACATCGCCTCGACCCAGACTTTGGTCCGCGCGAAATCCACCGCATTCTGGACCAGGTTGCGCAACCCGTGGATCACTTCGGGGCGGCGCAGGATCTGCGGCTGGGCATAGTCGCCCCCGGGGCCCGGCCCCTCCTCGATCAGGATTTCCTTGCCCCGGTCCTGGTGCGGTTCGGCGGCCTCGCGGATCACCTCGATCAGGGGCGCGTGGCGCATGTGCAGGTCGTCCTTGCCCGCCCGCCCCATGCTGCGCAGGATGTCGCGGCAGCGGTCGGCCTGTTCCCGGATCAAGAGCGCGTCTTCCTTGAGATCGACGAGGTCGGGATGGTCGTCCAGTTCCTCGGCCAGTTCCGACGAGGTCAGCTTGATCGTGGCCAGCGGCGTGCCAAGTTCATGCGCCGCAGCGGCCACCACGCCGCCGAGGTCGTTCAGTTTCTGTGCCCGGGCCAGCGCCATCTGCGTGGCGGCCAGCGCGTCGGACATGGAATTCATCTCGCGCGTGATGCGGCGCGAGTAGACAGAGATAAAGACCAGCGCGATGCAGATTGCTGCCCATTGGCCGTACACGAAAATGTCAGGAATGCGCAGGATGAACCCCTGCTCGGTGCGCAGGGGCAGGTGGTAATAGACCATGCCCGTAACCAGCGCGAAGGCAGTGAACCCCAGCAGAAAGGTCGACCGCAGGCTGAGCACCGCCGCCGAAACGGTGACCGGCGCCAGCACCAGAAGCGAGAACGGGTTGTGCAGCCCACCCGTCAGGTACAGCAGGAAACACAGCTGCAAGAGGTCGAACATCACCATCATGAAGTTCTCTGTCTCGCTTAACCGCTTGTTTTCTGGAAAAACCGAGATCGCGATCAGGTTGCCGACGATCGAGACACCCACGGCCAGGTAACACAGGCCCAGTTCCAGCTGCAGGTTGTAAAGCCGCTGGGCCAGGGTGATCGCGATCAGCTGTCCGATCACCGCGAACCAGCGCAACAGGATCATCGTGCGCAGCCGGATCCAGTTGCTACGCTGTTCGTCGCCGATCAGTCCGAGATCCCCTTGCGCCATCTGCGCCCTTTCGTCCCTCTTGCGTCCAGCCTCTCAACGGATAGCTACAGCTAAACCATTCCAGAGGAAGAAAGTCATGCAGCGTCTTGCCGCAATCGCCGCCTTCGCCGGTCTCGTCGCCATCAGCGCCGGTGTCTGGGTCTACACTCAGCAATCCGCCTCGGACGATCCCTTTGCCCAGTGCCGGACCAGCAAGATCGCCGGGGGCGCGGAAACCATTGGTGGACCTTTCGAGCTGTTGAACAAGAACGGTGAGACGGTGACCGACAAGGATGTGATCACCAAGCCCAGCCTGGTGTATTTCGGCTACACCTTCTGTCCCGATGTCTGTCCCTTCGACACCGCGCGTAACGCCGATGCCGTCGATGTGTTGGCGGAACGCGGCTACGACGTGACCCCGGTCTTCATTTCCATCGACCCCGAGCGGGACACGCCCGAGGTGGTGGGCGAGTTCGCCGAGGTGATCCACGACAAGATGATCGGGCTGACCGGCTCTGCCGAACAGGTCAAGGCGGCCAGCCAGGCCTACCGGACCTACTACCGCAAAGAGGCCGACGCGGACCCGGAATACTATCTGGTCGACCACTCGACCTTCACTTACCTGGTGCTGCCCGAACAGGGTTTTGTCGAGTTCTTCCGGCGCGAGGTCACGCCCGAGCAGATGGCTGACCGCACGGCCTGCTTCATCGAGGCATCTTGACTTGCCCGGATGCGTTTGACCGCCGGAACTTAGCCCGCTAATACTCGTTTTCACGCAGTTGTGGCGGGAGGAAGGCTATTGGCGGAACGCAGCATCGAAGAACTGGGAGCTGACCGCTCGTTGCTCCTGGTCGATGACGACGAACCTTTCCTGAGGCGCCTCGCCAAGGCTATGGAAAAACGCGGTTTCGAGGTCGAGATGGCCGGTTCCGTTGCGGCGGGCACGGCCATCGCCACCGCGCGCCCGCCGGCCTACGCGGTTGTCGACCTGCGGCTTGAGGATGGCAACGGCCTGGACGTGGTCGAGGTGCTGCGCGAAAAGCGGCCCGACAGCCGCGTGGTCGTGCTGACCGGCTATGGTGCCATCGCCACCGCCGTCGCCGCGGTCAAGATCGGGGCGACGGATTACCTGTCGAAACCTGCGGACGCGACCGACATCACCAACGCGCTGCTGGCCAAGGGCGACGACCTGCCGCCGCCCCCGGAAAACCCAATGAGCGCCGACCGCGTGCGTTGGGAGCATATCCAGCGGGTCTACGAGCTGTGTGATCGCAACGTCTCGGAAACCGCGCGGCGGCTGAACATGCACCGCCGGACACTGCAGCGCATCCTGGCGAAGCGCAGCCCACGCTAAGTGGCGACGCTGGATTTCAGCCAGTCGACGAAGGTACGCACGGACGGTCTGACCGGGCCGCTGGGCAGGATGACGTGGTAGACCGACTTGCGCGGATAGGTCAGGTCCAGCTTGACCAATGACCCGTCGTCCAGGTGGCGGCGCACGATGACATCCGTCGCCATGATGGCGCCGATGCCGCGCCGTGCCGCCTCGATCTCCAGTGAAATCTCGCCGATGTCGCGGCGTTCGACCCTGTCCACGTCGATTCCCGTTTCCGCCAGCATGCGGGCATCGGGGCGGTCCGCCGGACCCAGGATCCAGGGCAGATCCTGCGGCGCCGCAGACGCCGCGAGTTTCGGCGAGGCAACGAAGACCGTTTCGCATTCGATCAGGGGCTCGCAGCGATAGTCCGGCCAATCCTCGGGTGTTCCGATGCGAATGCCGATGTCGAACCCGTCGAAATCCACCGGCGACAGGCAGGCCCCGGGCACGAAGGAGACCGGGATTTCCGGATGTGCGCACCAGAAGTCACAGAGTTTGGGCAGGATCACCGCGTCCACGATAAAGGTGGTGGTGGTTGCACGGATGCCACGGCTGGCCTCTCGCTGCCGCAGGCCGTCGATACCATTCGCCAAAAGGGAAAACGCCTCGGTCATGGGTTTGGCGAGTTGCTGGCCGGCCTCCGTCAGAACCAGCCCCCGGCCTTCGCGCCGCACGAGTTTCGCGCCAACCTCTGATTCAAGTGACCGCACCTGCTGGGCCACGGCGGCGGGTGTCACGTTCAGGGCGCGTGCGGCGGCGGAAAATCCCTGCAGCCGCGCCGTCGCCTCAAAGGCGCGCAGGCTGGCAAGCGGCGGGAGGTGGTGCCAGTCGATCTCTGCCATCTTTTAGTCCACCTTAAAGGTCACGCAAAATTCCTGACTCAGGATTTGTCAGAACTCAAGTTATTTATGGCCCTGGGCCGAAGGTGCCCTGGGAGAATACGATGCTTCAGTTATCAGAAGACATGATGCGTGCAACGCGCCGCTACGATGCCGCTGGCCGTGGAATGCGCCGGGACATCGAAAAGGAAGACGCGGCCCTGAGGGCGGTTGCGGCCCTGCCCGTCGCCTGGGCGCCCGGAGCATGGTTGCGGTACGTCCTGGACGGGGCGCGCCAGGCCACAGCGCACCCGGCGTTGCGCCGTCAGAGGTCGTAGCGTTTCAGTACCTTGTCGACGGTCCGGCCATCATCCAATCGGACGCCGGGCTTGGTTCCGTAGTCCTCGAACCCCCGGCTTTGGTAGTAGGCCAGCCCGCCCATATTGTCAGAACGGATGTTGGCATTGATCCAGCGATAGCCAAGTGCACGGGCGGCCTTTTCGGTTTCGCGAAATAGCGCCGAGCCGATGCCAAGCCCGGTCCGGCCGTGGCGGGCAAAGGTGGCGATCTCGGCCGCGTCTTCCGGCAGGTAGCCTGCCGGCTCGATCCACTGGAACCCCATGACTTCGCCGCTGTCATCCTCGGCCAGGTGCCAGGCGGCGCGGTCGGGACAGCGCGTGATCCAGCCGCGCAGGTCTTCGGTGTCAACGGGTCGGGTCATGGCGGTGGTCCCGCCTGCGGCGATCACCTCGTTCAGCAACTCGGCCAGGGGACGGGCGTCCAGCGGACCGGCGCGGCGTATCGTGATCGTCATCGGGGCATCTCCTGCAACAGGGCCGCGTGGCGGGCGGTGAAATCTGCGCGCACCTCGATCGGCGGGCGCAGGTGGATCGACAGATCGGCGATCATGTCCATGTCGGGCGCGCCAAAGAACCTGTCCGCTTCGGCACGGGTAAACCCGGCGATCTGGGTCGCCTCCATCCAGGCACTGATGCGGTCCGCCTTCTTGATCTGCTTTTTCAGCCGCTGCGGCGTGGCGGCGGGCAGGCCAAAGCGGATGTGGATGGCGGCGGAGAGCCGCTTGTCCAGTTCCTCGTAGTCCGGACCGACAGCGGCTTTTACCGGAGAAATCATGTCGCCGATCACGTATTCCGGCGCGTCGTGCAGCAGCGCGGTCAGCCGGTCGGCCACGCGCGCCTGCGGGCAAAGCCGGCCGAATATCACCTCGACCAGCAGGGAATGCTCGGCCACCGAATAGGCATAGTCGCCGCGCGTCTGCCCGTTCCAGCGGGCGACAAAGGCCAGCCCGTGGGCGATGTCCTCGATCTCGATATCCACCGGCGTCGGGTCCAGCAGGTCCAGCCTGCGCCCCGAAAGCATCCTTTGCCAGGCTCGCGTCTGTTTCGCCATACTCTTCCCCGGGGTCCTGCTGCGCGGCCCTGACTAAGACGCGAATTCCTGCTTGTAAATCGGGCGCTGGCCGGAACGTCACGGCCCTGCGGCGGAGTATGGCGTTGTACGCGAAGGCCGCCGGTGCTACCTGCTGGCCAGAGCATCGCCGCCCCGCACAAGGGGCGCGCCACCGCATTCGAAGGAACCGAGATGACCCAGGATTACATCGTCAAGGACATTGCACTGGCCGGGTTCGGCCGCAAGGA
>NZ_JARAMO010000277.1:0-16742 GCF_028807275.1 Mameliella sp. AT18 | reverse complement strand
CAGGAAACCGCGATGTTCAACCGCTCGGCCCTGGAAAACATCCGCTATGGGCGGGCAGAGGCGACGGACGAAGAGGTCTTCGAGGCCGCGCGGAGGGCCTCGGCGCATGACTTCATCCTCGATTTGACGGACCACAGGGGCAACCGGGGCTATGCCGCGCGGCTGGGTGAACGGGGGGTGAAGCTCTCGGGTGGGCAACGGCAGCGGATCGCGCTGGCCCGCGCCATCCTCAAGGATGCGCCGGTGCTGGTGCTGGACGAGGCGACCAGCGCGCTGGACAGCGAGATCGAGGCGGAAATCCAGGACGCGCTGGGCGAAGTCATGCGCGGCAAGACCGTTCTGGCCATCGCGCACCGGCTGTCCACCATCGCCCAGATGGACCGGATCCTGGTGCTGGACCAAGGCCGTATCGTCGAGGAAGGCAGCCACGAGGTGCTTTTGGCGCAGGGCGGGCTCTATGCGCGTTACTGGGAGCGTCAGTCGGGCGGTTTCATCGGGGCCGAGGCGGCCGAGTAGCTCCGGGCGCTGGCCTGTTTGGCGTGCCGGGGCTATTGGGTATTTGTTCCAAGAAGAAGCAGCAGGGGGTCGCGCATGTCGGATGGCGCGCAGGAAGTGACCATTGAACGTCTGGGCCATCACGGCGACGGGATCGCGCCGGGCCCGATCTATGTGCCGGGTGTCCTGCCGGGCGAGGTGGTCACGGGAGAGGTGGCCAATTCGGTCATGGCGGCGCCGCGCATCGTGACGCCCTCGGATCAGCGGGTGTCACCGCCCTGTCGGCATGCGAAATCCTGCGGCGGCTGCCAGTTGCAACATGCCGCCGACTGTTTTGTCACCGGCTGGAAGGAAGACGTGGTGCGCCGCGCGCTGGAGGCGCAGGGGCTGGCCTGCCCGATGCGCGAGACGGTGACCTCGCCCGCGCGGTCGCGGCGGCGGGCGGCGTTTTCGGTTCGGCGGACCAAGAAGGGCGCGCTGGCGGGCTTTCACCAGAAGGCCTCGGACGTGATTGTCGCGGTGCCGGACTGTCAACTGGTGACGCCCGCGCTGTCGGCGGCACTGCCAATGGTGGAGCGGCTGGCTATGGCTGGGGCCTCCCGCAAGGGAGAAATGTCCGTTCTGGTGACGGAGAGCCTGTCGGGGCTGGACGTCATGGTGAAGGGTGGCAAGCCGGTGGACGATGCGCTGCGGGTGGAGCTGGCCAATATCGCGCAGGGTGAAGGGTTGGCCCGTTTGGCCTGGGGGGACGAGGTGCTGACCCTGCGCCCGCCGCACCAGCAATTCGGCACGGCCCTGGTGACACCGCCGCCGGGGGCCTTTCTGCAGGCGACAGCGACCGGGCAGGAGGCGCTGCTGGCCGGTGTGCTGGAGGCGCTGGCGGGGGCAAGGCACGTTGCCGACCTGTTCGCCGGGTGCGGCACCTTTGCCCTGCCGCTGGCGGAATTGGCCCGGGTTCACGCGGTCGAGGGGGACCGGGCGATGACCGCCGCGCTGGACAAGGGCTGGCGCCAGGGGCAGGGGCTGCGGCATGTCACGACGGAAGCGCGCGACCTGTTCCGCAATCCGCTGTTGCCCGACGAGTTGAAACGCTTTGACGGCGCCGTCATCGACCCGCCGCGCGCCGGGGCCGAGGCGCAGGTGGCAGAGCTGGCGCGGGCGCGGGTGCCGCGCATCGCCCATGTGTCGTGCAACCCCGTCACCTTTGCACGCGACTGTGCGCGGCTGGTGGCGGCGGGCTATCGCCTCGACTGGTTGCAGGTGGTTGACCAGTTTCGCTGGTCCACCCATGTGGAACTGGTCGCCGCATTGCAGCTGGAGAGTTGAACCCATGAATTTTCGCGCCCGCGTCGGGGCCATCGTCGATGCGCCCCGCGTGCAGAATGCCATCATCGCCGTCATCATCCTGAACGCCGTGGTCCTGGGCATGGAGACCTCGGAGGTCCTGATGGGCCGGTACGGAGCGCTGATCATCGCCCTGGACAAGTTCTGCCTTGTGGTCTTCGTCGTCGAGATCGCGGCAAAGCTGCTGGCCCGGGGGGCCGGGTTCTTTCGCAGCGGCTGGAGCGTCTTCGACTTCCTGATCGTCGGCATCGCGCTGGTGCCGGGCGGTCAGGGGCTTTCGGTGCTGCGGGCCTTGCGCATCCTGCGGGTGCTTAGGGTGATTTCCGTGGCGCCGCGCCTGCGCCGGGTGGTCGAGGGATTCGTGACCGCGCTGCCGGGCATGGGCAGCGTCTTCTTGCTGATGGCGATCATCTTCTACATCGGCAGCGTCATGGCGACAAAACTCTTTGGCGACAGTTTCCCCGAATGGTTCGGCGACCTCGGCCTGTCGGCCTATTCGCTGTTCCAGATCATGACGCTGGAAAGCTGGTCGATGGGAATCGTGCGCCCGGTGATGGAGGTCTATCCCTATGCCTGGGTGTTCTTCGTCCCCTTCATCATGGTCACGACCTTTGCCGTGGTGAACCTGCTGGTGGGTCTGATCGTGAACTCGATGCAGGATGCCCACCACGAGGAGGATACGATTGCCACCGATGCCTACCGCGACGAGGTCATCGCCCGGCTGGAAGCAATCGAGCGGCGCCTGGCCGAACGGCAGGGCGATGGCGAAATCGTGAGCTACGCAAAACAGGGCGACTGAGATACACTGCCGAAAAACGAAACGAGGCAGTGAAATGACGATTCTCAGGTTGGCCCTACTGGCGATGCTGGGTCTGACGGTGGCGGGATGCGGCAAGTTTCCCACCTACAACGGACCGGCGGTGACCCATGTTCTTGTGAACAAGGGCGAACGCAAAATGTACCTCATCCACCATGACGAGGTGCTGGAATCCTACGACATCGGTCTGGGATTCGCGCCGAACGGCGACAAGAAGATCGAGGGCGACGGCAAGACGCCCGAAGGCAGCTACATCATCGACCGTCGCAATCCGAACAGTCAGTTCTACCTGTCGATCGGCGTGTCCTATCCCAATCCCGAGGACCGGGCCGAGGCCAAGGATCTGGGCAAGAGCCCGGGGGGCGACATCTTTATCCACGGCCGCCCGTGGAAGTACCGCAAGGGCGGACAGGACTGGACGGCTGGCTGTATCGCCGTGACCAACCGCGAAATGCGCCAAGTCTATTCGATGGTTAAGAACGGCACGCCGATCACGATCACGCCCTGAAACGGGATGGACAGAGGCCCCGGGTCAGGCCCGGGACGGGGTCAGCTGGCGGCAGGGGGGGTTGCGCTGGGGGTCGGGCCGGCATTTCCCGGGGCGCCCAGAACCATCGTCCACCAGATCTTGCCGTTGGGTTCCTGGTGCCAGGCAAAGCCGAGGTCGCGTGCCGAGGGGTCCAGGATCACGGTGCGCGTGCTGTCCTGTTGCATCCAGGCGGCCAGGGTTTCCAGCTCGGATTCGTAGGTTTCGGACAGGGTTTCGCCCACCAGGCTGCCCTGGTAGCCGACGCGGCGCACGCGGTCGATCGGCGAGGAGCCGTCGGAGCCGAAGTGCCAGGGCCGGTTCTGAACCGACATGTCGCGGGCATGGGTTTCGGCGGCGGCGTTCAGCTTGGAATCCAGTTGCAGTTCCGGGGCGCCGGCGCTCTTGCGCAGGGCGTTGACCGAATCGAGCATACGGTACTGGATGCGGCCGCGCCCGACCGAGGAGATGCGATAGACCTGAGGCAGCGGCTTGCCGTCCGGACCCAGCCGGGTTTCGGTGTTTCCGGTGGGGGTCGTGGTGCAGGCTGCCGCGGCGGCGGAGGCGGACAGGGCGATAAAGGCGCGACGGTTCATCTGGCTGCTCTTGGACTCTTCGTTTGACCCTGCCTTAGCGAAGGACGCGTTGCCGATCAAACCCACATCGGCGTGAGTCGGCATATTGACAGGTGTTTGAATTGCGACTGAGGCATTCGAGCCATATTATGTCGCGATAGGATACAGATCCCCGAGGACAATGCAGCATGACGAAACCGGCAGGAAGACCCTTTGACCGCCGCGCGTTCCTCGCCGGCGGAGCGGCGCTGATCGGCACACCCGCACTGGCGCAGAACGTGAACGACGGCACCACAGAGATCGAGCGCAACGTGACGAACGTCGTGCGCCGCAACATCTCGAGCTTTCGGACCCTGGAGTGGAAGGACTACTTCAGCAACCTCAACAAGGGCGCGATCCTGGTCGACATCTCGTCGCGGGCGCTGCACTTCTGGCGCGAGGACGGCAGCTATTACCTGTACCCGTCGTCGGTCCCCCTGACAGAGGACCTGACCCGGCGCGGCCGCACCCGGGTGGTGCTGAAGGACCCCGAGCCCGATTGGCGTCCGACGCCGGCGATGAAGCGGCGCAACCCTGAGTGGCCCGACTATGTCGGACCCGGACCGGACAACCCGCTGGGCACCCGCGCCTTGCACCTGAGCTGGACGTACTACCGGATTCACGGCACCCACGACACCCGCAAGATCGGGCGCCGTTCGTCCAACGGATGCATCGGCCTGTACAACGAACATATCGAACAACTGTACGAGATGGCCTACGTCGGAACGCAGGTGTTGCTAATTTGACGACATGGGGGCGGACCGCAAAATCGGGCGCCCAAGAACCAATTGCAAAGCCTCTGAATTACTGCTTAGACAGGGATACGAGGTAAGTCTTGGGTGCCTGTCGTGTGTTCAATAGTGGCCACGGTAGGCGAATATCTGGAGAAGAAACATGAAGAAACTCGCTCTCGCAGCCGTTTTCGCTGGCGCAGCCACCACCGCATTCGCTGGTTCGTACAAGTCGTACGCCAAGGATGAAGTGGTCATGGAGCCCGTCGTGGTCGTGGAAGAAACCCAAGAGGCATCGTCCTCCGCTGGTCTCCTGATCCCGCTGCTGCTCATCGCGATCATCGCAGCTGTTGCCGCCGACTAATCGTCGACGGTCGCAAGATCATGCAAAAAGGCGGTGCGACGGCACCGCCTTTTTCATTTCCTGGGCCAGGCATCGCGCGGCCCTTTTCCGGTTTTCACTAACGAAACCGTGAGCTTGGCCGGGTCAGGAGACCCAGCCGCACAGGTTCTCCTCGATCAGTTGCGACAGGGCGTCGATATGCGCCGGGTCGTCGTTGAGGCAGGGGATATAGGTGAACTTCTCGCCGCCCGCCTCTTCAAAGCTCTCCTTGATCTCTTCGTTGATCTCTTCGAGCGTCTCGATGCAGTCGGCCGAGAAGGCCGGGGCACAGACGGCGATGTGTTTCTTGCCGTCTTCTTTCGCCAGCCGGGCGACCTCGTCCACCGTGTAGGGTTTCAGCCATTCCTCGGGGCCGAATCGACTCTGGAACGTGGTGGTGATCTCGGTCTTGTCCCACCCCAGCCGCTCGCGCAGCAGGCGAGTCGTCTTCTGGCACTGGCAGTGGTAGGGGTCGCCTTCCAGCAGGTAGCGTTTCGGCACACCGTGGTAGGAACAGACCAGGATGTCCGGGCGTGTTTCGGCCTGCGCATAGGCGCGTTCGATCGACTGGGCCAGCGCCTCGATATACTTCGGGTGGCCAAAGTAGGGATCGACGATGCGCGCGGTCGGCTGCCATTTCTCCTGCATCAGCGCGCGAAAGAACTGATCGTTCGCGGTGGCGGACGTGGCACCAGCGTAATGCGGATACAGCGGGAAAAACAGGATCTTGTGGCAACCTGCCTCGACCATCTCGCGCACCTTGGACTGGGTCGAGGGGTTGCCGTAGCGCATGCAGAAATCGACATGCACCTGGTCGCCGTAGCGGTCGGCCATCTTGCGGGCGATGGCGGCGGTCTGGTCCTTGGTGATGGTCATCAGCGGGCTTTCCCCCGCCTCCTCGTTCCAGATCGACTTGTAGGCCTCGCCCGAGCTGAAGGGGCGCTTGGTCAGGATGATGAGTTGCAGCAGCGGCTGCCATTTCCACTTGGGATAGTCGATCACCCGCTGGTCCGAGAGGAACTCGTTCAGGTAACGGCGCATCGACCAGTAATCGTAGTTGTCCGGGGTGCCGAGGTTGGCCAGCAGCACGCCGACGCGCTCACGCGGCAGGCTGGGATGGTCGTCGGGGGCATGGGCCGGACGTTTGGCGGAAGTGGTGGCGTCAAGCATGATGTCTGTCCCGTGATCACGCGTTTGGCTGGATGTATCGTCGTTTTGCAATGCGTCAATCTTTCAAAGGCGTTTCCGAGGTATTCAATGCATCGGCCAGGCGCTGCGCGGCGGACCCGGGGCGCAAGGGCTGCGGTTGCGAGGCGTCCGGCGCCCATCCGGTCAGGGTGATGATCTCGAAGGTGGCCGGAACCCGTCCGTCCGGCAGGGTGAATTCGCGGGCATAGATCTCGGCCGCGCGCAGCAGGACGGCGCGCCGAGTGGGATGCCGCAACCGGCCCTCCAGGGCATTGCCTTCTCCCATTGCGCGCAGTTCATGCATCAGGTGCAGCGGCGAGGCGTAGCTGGCGGTCAACGGCGCGGAATCCGCCACCGGCAGGGCCAGCCCCGCGCGTTGCAGCAGGGCACCCAGGTCGCGGATTTCGCCCATCGGGGCGACGCGGGGCGACAGCCCGCCCGTGACCTCCGTCTCCGCCTGGGCCAGCGCGGCGCGCAGCTCGTGCAGGGTCTGCCCGCCCAAAGTCAGCACCAGGCACAGCCCGTCGGGGCGCAGCGCGCGGCGGCACTGGATCAGCTGGCCCACCGGGTCGTCGGCCCAGTGCAGGCACAGCGCGTGGATCACCAGGTCATGCGCGCCCTCGTCGAGATCCAGCACCTCGGTGTCGGGGATGCATGTCGCCCGGGGGAAATGCGGCTGCCAGACCTGCGGGAAAGGCGTGATCACGGCGATGTCCGTAAACCCCTTGTTAACCATCGCGAGACGATCCTGCGCGTCGTCGCGCGCGGCTTCGTGCAGGAACAGCGCGTCCTCGCGTGCGCGGGCGCGATGCAGGGTCAGGGCGTGCCGGTCGGTGAGACGGGGAGGATTGGGCATATGTTGGCTCATAGGCTGTGGTCGACGGGGATGCAAACCCTGGTGCAGATGGTCTATCCGCCGCGCTGCCTGGCCTGCGGCGGGCTGGTGGAGACGGATTTCGGCCTGTGCGGGACCTGCTGGCGCGATACGCCGTTCATATCCGGACTGTCCTGCGATCTATGCGGTGTGCCCCTGCCGGGCCAGTCCGACCGGGCGGAACATTGCGACGATTGCCTCACCATCGCGCGACCCTGGAGCCAGGGGCGCGCCGCGCTGGTCTACCGTGACCGGGGGCGGCGAATGGTGTTGGCGTTGAAACATGGCGACCGCCACGACATCGCGCGCCCGGCGGCGAAATGGATGGCGCGGGTCACGCGCGGGCTGATCCGGGACAACATGCTGGCCGTGCCGGTGCCCCTGCACGTCAATCGCCACCTGAAACGGCGCTACAACCAGTCCGCGCTGCTGGCAGAGGCGCTGGCGCGGGACCTGGGGCTGGACTGGTGCCCCGACGCGCTGGAACGGGTCAGGGCCACGCCCAGTCTCGAAGGCAAAAGCCGCGAGGAGCGGTTCAGCGTGCTTTCCGGCATGATCCGCGTGCCGGATCGGCACAGCCCGATGATAGCGGGGCGGCCGGTGCTGATCGTCGATGACGTCATGACCAGCGGCGCCACGCTGGCCGCAGCGTCAGAGGCCTGCTTTGCAGCCGGCGCAACAGAGGTTTGTGTCAGCGTACTGGCGCGCGCGGCCAAAGACGCATAAATCCATGACCATACGCACGAACGATCTGGAGGACCGAGATGCAACCGGTCGAGATGTATTATTCGCCGCTCTGCGGCTACTGCCACGCGGCCAAGCGCCTGCTGGACAGCAAGGGTGTCGACTATGCCGGCATCAACGTGCTGGAAGAGCCGAACCGCCGGTCCGAGATGATGGACCGCGCGCATGGCCGCCACACCGTGCCGCAGATCTTCATCGGCGAGACCCATGTCGGCGGCTTCGATGACCTTGCCGCGCTGGAAAGGCAGGGCAAGCTGGACGCGCTGCTGGCGGGCTGATGCGGGCCGCGCTGTTGCAGATGACCTCGTCGGACGATCCGGCGCAAAACCTGGCCACGATGCGGGGGATGCTGGGCCGTGCGCGGGACGAAGGCGCGCAGATCGCGCTGACGCCCGAGGTCTGCAATTGCGTCTCGATGGACCGTGGCCACCAGGCAGAGGTGCTGCGTCCCGAGGATGCGGACGAAGTGCTGGCCGGTCTGCGGGCTGCGGCGGCAGAGCTTGGGATCTGGGTGCTGGCCGGGTCACTTGCGCTGAAGGCGGAACCGCCCGAGACGCGGTTCGTGAACCGATCCTTCCTGATCTCTCCCGAGGGTGAGATCGCCGCGCGCTACGACAAGATGCACATGTTCGACGTGCAGGTCTCCGAGACGGAGACCTACCGTGAATCCTCGGGCTATGCGCCGGGTGGACGGGCCGTCCTTGCGGACACGCCCTTGGGCACCTTTGGCCTCAGCATCTGCTACGATGTGCGCTTTGCCTATCTCTACCGCGCACTGGCGCAGGCGGGGGCGCAGGTTCTGACCGTGCCGGCGGCCTTTTCGCCCGGGACCGGCCCGATGCACTGGCAGCCGCTTTTGCAGGCCCGCGCGATAGAGACGGGCTGTTACGTCCTGGCCCCGGCCCAGACGGGCCAGCACGCGGCCAGGGCGGGCCGGTCGCGCAAGACATATGGTCATTCGATGGTGATCTCTCCCTGGGGTGAGGTGCTGTTGGACGCGGGTACGGATCCGGGGGTTTTCTGCGTCGATCTCGACATGGGGGCGGTCGACGAGGCGCGGCGCAAGGTGCCGGCCCTGAGCCATGACCGCCAATTCGAGGGTCCGGCATGAGCGACGCCAGCGGCCTTGCCATCTCGCTTTTCTCGGAACTGCTGACGGCGGATCAGTTGTTGCGCGCGCGGTTGACCAAGGTGCTGCCGAACCGCATGGAAATCTCGCATTTCTCGGTGCTCAACCACCTTGCCCGGGGCGGAGAGAAGACCCCGGCACAACTGGCGCGGGCCTTCCACGTCACCCGTGGCGCGATGACCAACACGCTGTCGAAACTGGAAATCGCCGGCTACGTCCACATCCGGCCGGACTGGGACGATGCCCGGCGCAAACTGGTCTCCATCTCACCCGCGGGCCGGTCGGCGCGCGAGGCGGCGCTGGCCGCGATCACGCCCCTGATTGAGGAGATGCTGGGCGACCTGGGCGAGGACCGCGTGCGTGCCGCGCTGCCCGTGCTGCGCGAGTTGCGGCTGCGGCTGGAAGAGTGAGGGGGCTCTGCCCCCGTCTCGGCAAGCCGAGCCTCCCCCGAGGTATTTTAAAAACCAAAGAAGCCGGGCCGCGTGTTCAGGCCGGGTTCAGCGCAGCAGTGACGTAGTTCACGCTGAGGTCGCGGTCCGACACGCTCCAGGCCCAGCTGACCGGGTTGAAGACGAATCCCTTTCTGTCCACCGGCTCCAGCCCGGCCTGGCGCATCAGCTCGTAGAGCTCGTCCGGCGTGATGAACTTGGCCCATTCATGGGTGCCCTTGGGCAGCCACCGCATGACGTATTCCGCCCCCACGATCGCCACCGCGAAACTCTTGGGGTTGCGGTTGATGGTCGAACAGATGTGCAGCCCGCCGGGCTTCAGCAATTGCCGGCAGGCGGTCAGGTAGGCCAGCGGGTCGGCGACGTGTTCCACCACCTCCATGTTCAGCACCACGTCGAACCTTTCGCCTGCCTCGGCCATCGCCTCGGCGGTGGTAAAGCGATAATCGATCTGCAGGCCGGATTGCGCCGCGTGGGTCCGGGCCACGGGGATGTTGCGCTCGGCCGCATCGACGCCGACCACATCGGCCCCCAGCCGGGCCATCGGTTCGGACAACAATCCGCCGCCACAGCCAATGTCCATGATGCGCAGGCCCGCGAAGGGCTGCGGCCCGGTCAGGTCGCGGTCGAATTCCGCCGCGATCTGGCTGGTGATATAGTCCAGCCGCACCGGATTCATCATGTGCAGCGGCTTGAACTTGCCATGCGGATCCCACCATTCGGCGGCCATCGCTTCGAACTTGGCGATCTCGGATGCGTCCACGGTGGTCGTCATGAATTTCCTCATGGTCTTTTGCCCTTGAGGCGCAATATAGGTAGGGCATGGACAAAATCCCGGGCCAAAAGCGCGCAGTGCAGTATCTCTATCCGGCGATCGACCCGTTCGACCAGCGTATGCTGGACGTCGGCGACGGGCACCGGATCTACGTCGAGCAATGCGGCAACCCCGAGGGCCAGCCCGTCATCGTGCTGCATGGCGGCCCCGGCGGCGGCTGCAGCCCGGCGATGCGGCGCTATTTCGATCCCCGGCACTATCGCGTCATCCTGTTCGACCAGCGTGGCTGCGGACGCTCGCGGCCCCATGCCAGCGTGGTGGCCAATACCACCTGGGATCTGGTCTCTGACATCGAACGCATCCGCGCCGAGCTGGAGATCGATCGCGCCGTCGTATTTGGCGGCAGCTGGGGTGCGACGCTGGCGCTGATCTATGCCATCAGCCACCCCGAGGCGGTGTCCCAGCTGGTGTTGCGCGGCGTCTTCCTGATGACCCGGACAGAGCTGGACTGGTTCTATGGCGGCGGCGCCGGGCAGTTCTGGCCCGAGCCCTGGGCGCGTTTCGCCGACATGATTCCCGAGGATGAGCGGGACGACCTGATCGGCGCCTATCACAAGCGCCTGTTCAGC
This sequence comes from Mameliella sp. AT18, assembly GCF_028807275.1. Lineage (NCBI taxonomy): Bacteria > Pseudomonadati > Pseudomonadota > Alphaproteobacteria > Rhodobacterales > Roseobacteraceae > Antarctobacter > Mameliella sp. AT18. The sequence goes on along the minus strand of NZ_JARAMO010000277.1, from coordinate 6,045 downwards.
GGCGACCTGCGGACGGAAACGCGCTTTGCGCAGGCCTGGTCGTCCTGGGAAAACGCGCTGGCCTCCGTCTATTCCAACGGGATGGGCGGCGAGGCGCCCGGCGAATACGCCCGTGCCTTTGCCCGGCTCGAGAATCACTATTTCATTAATGCGGGTTTCCTGGACGAGGACGGCTGGATCCTGAACAACATCGGCCGGCTGGCCGATGTGCCGGGGGTCATCGTGCAGGGCCGCTATGACATGATCTGCCCGCCGCGCCGCGCCTGGGACCTGGCGCAGGCCTGGCCGGGGGCCGACCTGCGGATGATCCGGAACGCGGGCCATGCGCTGTCGGAACCCGGGATCAGCGCCGAATTGGTGCGCGTAATGGACGATCTGGCCAGCCTGAGGGACTGAAACGGTCCAGACACAGGGTTTACACACCGATTTCAGGCGCTAACGTAGTTATAACGAAAACAAGAAAACGACAGGGATCTTGAATCCGGTAATCAAAATCATACTCCAGCGTCTTGCGCTGGGCCTTTTGACTCTGTTCATCGTATCCATCGTCATCTTTGCGGCGGTGAACATGCTGCCGGGGGATTTCGCCGAGGCGATCTTGGGGCAGGGGGCCACACCCGAGGCCGTGGCGGCCATCCGCCGGGATCTCGGGCTCGATCAGGACCCGGTGACGCGCTACCTTCAATGGCTGGCAGGTGCGTTGCAGGGCGATCTGGGCAACTCCTTTGCCCAGGCGAATTTCGCCAGCTTCGTCGGTGACGACTCGGGTGTGCGGACCACCGTGGCCCAGCAGATCGCGCCGCGCTTCGCCAACACGATGTTCCTTGCCGGTGTCACTGCCGCCATCGCGGTGCCCTTTGCGGTGACGCTGGGCGTGCTGGCGGCGCTCTATCGGAACTCGGTCTTCGACAAGGTGGCGAACATCTCGACCCTGACCTCGATTTCCAGCCCCGAGTTCTTTCTGGCCTATGTGCTGATCCTCTTCCTGGCGGTGCTGAATCCGCTGCTGCCGTCCCTGTCCAACATCTACGCGGACATGGGCTTTGCCGAACGGTTGCAGAAGACGCTGTTGCCGGCGTTGACCCTGACACTGGTGGTGACCGCGCACATGATGCGGATGACCCGCGCGGCGATCATCAACCTGCTGGCCAGCCCCTATATCGAGATGGCGCGCCTGAAAGGCATCAAGCCGATGCGCGTTATCGTGCACCATGCGCTGCCCAACGCGCTGGCGCCGATCATCAACGTGATCGCGCTGAACCTTGCCTATCTCATCACGGGCGTCGTGGTGGTCGAGGTGGTCTTTGTCTATCCCGGCATCGGCCAGTTGTTCGTGGACAGCGTCAAGATCCGTGACATCCCGGTGGTGCAGGCCTGCTGCCTGATCTTTGCCGCCGCCTATATCCTGCTGAACCTGACGGCCGACATCCTGTCGATCCTGTCCAACCCGCGGCTGAGGCATCCGAAATGAGCACCGTACTCTGGAGTCTCGGCGCCATCGTTGTCTTGCTGGCGGGTGGCTGGATCATGCGCCTGGCCGGTCAGACCCTGACAGGAAACAAGCCTTTCTTCCGCGACATGCCGCTGGCGGTGGCCTTTGGCTACGTTCTGGGGGCGGCGCTGCTGCTGTTCGGCATCTGGTACTATTTCCAGCCCGCCGTGACAGCCGATGGCGTGCCCGTGGCCTCTGTCCAGTTCTTCCGCTGGGCGGTGCAGGGCGTGCTGATCGGCGCGGCGGCGGCCTTTGTCTTTCGCCTGATCGGGCGCACCCTGGGCACCGCGGGCAGCCGCAAGATGTTCCGGCAGATGCCGCTGACCGCCGCCTTCGGCGTGCTGGTCATCCTGATCTATGCGCTGCTCGCGATCTTTGCGCCGGCGCTGGCGCCGCACGGGCAGGAAGAGGTGTTCGGCCAGGCCAATATCGTCCCCGGTGGCAACCCGGCGCTGGGCGGCAACCCGGATTTCCCGCTGGGCACCGACCAGATCGGCCGGGACATCCTGTCCCGCCTGATCTACGGCGCCCAGAACACCGTGGGCATCGCCTTTGCGACCACGCTGCTGGCCTTCGTTCTGGGCGGCACCTTCGGGTTTCTTGCCGCCACCCTGCGCGGCTGGATGGACCAGGTCCTGAGCCGCATGGTCGACGTGCTGATGGCGATCCCCTCGCTGATCTTCTCGCTCTTGCTGATCACCGTGGCCTCGGCCTGGGTGTCCGGTTTTGGCCTGACGGTGGCGATGGTGGTCATCATCGCGGTGATCGATTCGACGCGGGTGTTCCGGCTGGCGCGTGCCGTGGGCATGAACATCGTCGTGATGGATTACATCGAGGCGGCCAAGCTGCGCGGCGAGGGCCTGCCCTATCTCATCTTCCGCGAGATCCTGCCCAACGCGACCGCGCCCCTGCTGGCCGAATTTGGCCTGCGGTTCTGTTTCGTCTTCCTGACGATCTCCGCGCTGTCCTTCCTGGGCCTGGGTATCCAGCCGCCGCTGGCGGACTGGGGCACGATGGTCAAGGATCTCTCGGCCTTCATCAACTACGCCAGTTTCGCGCCGCTTGCGGCCAGCGTGCCGCTGCTGGCCGCCGGCGCCATCGCGCTGCTGACCGTGGCCGTGAACTTCGTCGTCGACTGGATGCTGAACCGCTCTTCGGGGCTGAAGGATTGAGCCATGTCTGACTTCCTTGTCGAAATGCGCGACGTTCGGATCGAGGGCCGCTCGGACGAGACCTGGATGCCGATCATCAACGGCGTCGACCTGACCCTGAAAAAGGGCGAGGTTCTGGGACTGATCGGTGAATCCGGGGCCGGGAAATCCACGCTTGGTCTTGCCGCGATGGGGTTCTGCCGCGACGGCGTGCGCATCTCGGGCGGCAGCGTGATGTTCGACGGCATCGACCTGCTGGCCGCCAGCGCCGAGCAGAAACGCCAGTTGCTGGGCAAGCGCATCGCCTATGTCGCGCAATCCGCCGCCGCCAGCTTCAACCCGGCGCACAAGCTGATCGACCAGCACACGGAGGCGCCGGTGCAGCACAGCGTGTCGGGCAAGGCCGACAGCGCCGCCGACGGCATCGAGCTGTATCGCAAGCTGCGCCTGCCCAACCCGGAAGAGATCGGCTTTCGCTATCCGCACCAGGTCTCTGGCGGCCAGTTGCAGCGGGCGATGACCGCGATGGCGATGGCCTGCCGTCCGGACCTGATCATCTTTGACGAGCCGACCACCGCGCTGGACGTGACCACCCAGATCGAGGTGCTGGCCAGCATCCGGCAGATCGTCGAGGAATTCGACACCGCCGCGATCTACATCACGCATGACCTGGCCGTGGTTGCGCAGATGGCGGACCGCATCAAGGTGCTGCTCAAGGGCGACGAGGTCGAAGAGGCCGAGACGCGCACAATGCTGAGCGCGCCGACGCAGGACTACACAAAAAGCCTCTGGGCCGTACGCGCGTTTGAACGCCCCGAGAAACCGCCCGTTGCCACCGACGCGACGCCAGTGATTTCCGTTCAGGGCGTGACGGCAGCCTATGGCACGGTGGATGTGCTGAAAAACGTCAGTTTCGACATCCACGCGGGCCGCACCGTGGCGGTGGTGGGCGAATCCGGTTCCGGCAAATCGACCACCGCGCGCTGCATCACCGGGCTTCTGCCGCCGCGTCTCGGCATCATCGAGCTGGACGGTGAACCGCTGCCCCTGGACTATCGCAAACGCAGCAAGGACCAGCTGCGCCAGGTCCAGATGATCTACCAGATGGCGGATACGGCGCTGAACCCGCGCAAGTCCATCGGCGAGATCATCGGCCGCCCGGTCGAATTCTACATGGGCCTGCGCGGCGCCGCCAAGCGCAAGCGCGTGGCAGAGCTGATGGACCAGATCGAGCTGCCCGCCGAGCAATACATCGACCGCCTGCCCTCGGAACTGTCGGGCGGTCAGAAACAGCGCATCGGCATCGCCCGTGCCCTGGCGGCAGAACCGAAATTCATCATCTGCGACGAGGTCACCAGCGCGCTGGACCAGCTGGTCGCCGAGGGTATTCTCAAGCTGCTGGCGCGGCTGCAGGACGAACTGGGCCTGAGCTACATGTTCATCACCCATGATCTGGCCACCGTGCGCGCCATCGCGGACGAGGTCGTGGTGATGAAGGACGGGCTGGTGGTCGAACAGGGGCCGAAACGCGACATGTTCAAGCCGCCACACCACGCCTACACCGACCTGCTGCTGTCCTCCGTCCCTGAGATGGATCCGGATTGGCTGACAAATCTGCTGAAAGAACGCGGAGTTGATAACATTGGCGATGCCGCCGTTGATAAAATGTCGTAGGAATCGCCAAAAAGCGACAAACCTGTCCGAAAACGAACCGGGACGGGCAATGACCAAGGGAGACTGACATGACCAGAATTAGCAGACGCGGACTTCTGACAACCGGCGCCGCTGCCGGTGTCCTTGCCGCCAGCGGCCTGCCGCTGCGCGCCCAGGCCAAGCGGGGCGGCCGCCTGCGCGCCGCTCTGTCGGGGGCCAACACCTCTGACAGCTGGGATGCCCGCACGCATTCCGACCTGTTCATGATCGCTTCGGCCCAGGGCTCGGTCTTTGACAACCTCACCGAGGTCGGCGCCGATGGCACGCTCAAGGGTGAATTGGCCACCTCCTGGGAGGCGTCCCCGGACGCCAAGACCTGGACCTTCAACCTGCGCCAAGGCGTGACCTTCCACAACGGCAAGGCCTTTGGCGCGGACGACGTGATCGCCTCGTTGCAGATGCATGTCGCAGAGGGTGCGAAATCGGCGGCCAAGCCGATCATCGAATCCATCGTCGAGATGAAGAAGATCACCGACCACCAGGTGCAGTTCACGCTGGAGGCCGGCAACGCCGACTTCCCCTACCTGCTGTCGGACTATCACCTGCTGATGTACCCTGCGGGCCAGATCGAAGAGGCCATCGCCAAGGGCATCGGCACCGGCCTTTACAAGGTCCAGAGCTTCGAGCCGGGCGTGCGCATGGTCGCGACGCGGGTCGACAGCCACTACAAGGACGGCGACGCCGGCTTCTTCGACGAGATCGAATATATCGCCGTCAACGACAACACCGCGCGGATGAACGCCCTGCTGACCGGGCAGGTCGACGCGATCAACCGCATCGACCTCAAGACCGAGGCGCTGCTCAAGGCGAACCCGATGGTGCGCATCCAGGAAGTGTCCTGCAACCAGCAGTACACCTTCCCGATGCTGACCAATGTCGCGCCCTTCAACGACGTGAACGTGCGCCGGGCGCTGAAATTCGCCATCAACCGCCAGGAGATGGTCGACAAGATCCTGCTGGGCCACGGTCGCGTGGGCAACGACACGCCCATCGGCCCCGCCAACCAGTATTTCGCCGCCGACATGGAGCAGAACAGCTACGACCCGGACAAGGCCAAGTTCTACCTCAAGGAGGCGGGCCTGTCCTCGCTGGACATCGACCTGTCGGCCTCCAGCGCGGCCTTCGAGGGCGCCGTCGATGCGGCACAGCTGTATCAGGCCTCGGCCAAGTCGGCTGGCATCAACATCAACGTGGTGCAGGAACCGGCAGATGGCTACTGGTCGAACGTCTGGCTGAAAAAGCCCTTCTGTGCCTGCTACTGGTCGGGCCGCGCCACCGAGGACTGGATGTTCTCCAGCGCCTACGAGGAAGGTGTGCCGTGGAACGACACCCAGTGGGGCCGCGAGGACAGCGAGCGCTTCCAGGACCTGCTGGTCGAGGCCCGCGCCGAACTGGACCCGACCAAGCGCCGCGAGATGTACACCGAAATGCAGCAGATCCTGCGCACCGATGGCGGCGTGGTCCTGCCGATGTTCGCCAATTACGTGCAGGCGGTGTCCAACAAGATCGCCAACCCGGAAAAGGTGGGCAACCTCTGGCAGATGGACAACGCCCGCATGGCCGAGCGCTGGTGGACGGCCTGAGCGCGACCTCGTCCCGGGACTAGCCCAAACGAAACGCCCCGCCGGATGTGCGGGGCGTTTTGCATTTCGGGGGCGGCCCCGGCTTCTTTGGTTTGAAAAATACCTC
>NZ_JARAMO010000276.1:0-1217 GCF_028807275.1 Mameliella sp. AT18 | reverse complement strand
TGCGCCGTCCCTGACCCGGACAGATTCGGTGAACCGGACATTCGGCCATGCCACCACACTCCTGTGGTGGTTCCCCGAACATCTGGAGACACCAACATGACATACGAGAACGCGAACGCCTACGAGACCATCGAACTTTTCGGCCTGACGGAGAAGGACGCAGAACTGCCGATCCCCGAGGATCACATCCTGAAGGACAGCATCACCCGCGAGACTTTCGAGACCCTGCTGGGTCAACTGCGGAACACAGGTCTCGAGACCGAGATTGAACCGCTCGCGCACGGGCTCGCCACCATCCTGCAGCGCCGCAAGGTCACCCTGACGAAGGAGTTGGACCGCACCGCCGACAAGATCGGTGCCCTGGCGAAATCCCATGACGGATCGGAGATCGCGGAGACCGCGCTCGAAGAAGCCCAGGCCCGCTTCCTGCACCTGCGGGAGATCACCGGCGCCATCGAGGTGATGAGCGAGGCGGCGGCGGAATGCTACGAGGTCGAGACGGGTCACGCCTTCATCCCGGCGGCGGGGTCTCGCGTAAGCGCTCGCGCCCAGGAGACCGGGGCGGTCTTCGAGGCCCGGCAGCTGCTGGAGCAACATGATCGAGAAACCGCCGCGAAGTCGAAGGTCGAGGGGGTTCCCCTGATCGTCTCCGGCGCGACGGACTGGACCGATATCGATGTCATCTTCTCGACACTCGACAAGGTTCGGGAGCGGATCCGGCAGAACCGCAATCAGGAGATCTTCCTCTGCCACAAGGGCGGCAAGCATGGCGCCGAGATGATCGCGGCCCGCTGGGCTCGCGCACGCGGCGTCGCGCAGGCGCGCTTCGATCCGCGATGGTCCGCGTATGGGCGTGCCGCCCCGTTCAAATGCAACGACGAGATGCTGGACGACAAATTCGCCGCGACCGGGGTCGTGCTCTTCGGCGGCAACGGGGTTGCGCTGAACCTCGGGCAGAAGGCCGAGGCGAAGGGCCTGACCGTCATGCGGGTCGCCGACCCGGCGAAGAAGACGGCAGACGAGTGAATGAGAGAGGGTCGCCTACGGGCGGCCCTTTCGTCGTTTCCATCGGCCTGTCCGTAAACTGACGGCCTCTGCCGCCCGGCCGCGCGTGTCGCGGAGGCGATATCGGCCCCTGGCCGATCGCGCATTCGGCCATGCGACCTCACCGCGGCGTCGCACCCGGCGTCCCGGTTTGCCCGTCTCGCGAGCACGTC
>NZ_JARAMO010000275.1:0-3553 GCF_028807275.1 Mameliella sp. AT18 | reverse complement strand
CGTACGCCGTTTCCAGCATTTTGTACAAAACCCGTCAGCCCGCCCCTTCCGGCCTCCGGCAAGGCAGGGCCTGCGCGACCAGCGCGCTTTCCCGCGCCCCGGCACCTCGCCTATGCTGCATCTGCTCGCGCTGCGACGCGGCGAATTGACAGCGACATAATCTTTCGCGTATCCCAATCCGGACGCAACAAGATTGCGAACAACGATTCACGCCACGGAGGCCCCGATGACCGAGACCCAGATGCCGCCCCGCGACAAGCCCTGGCTGATCCGCACCTATGCGGGCCACTCCACGGCACAGGCCTCGAACGCGCTATACCGCAACAATCTTGCCAAGGGGCAGACCGGGCTTTCCGTGGCTTTCGACCTGCCGACGCAGACGGGCTACGACAGCGACCACATCCTGGCCAAGGGTGAGGTCGGCAAGGTGGGTGTGCCTGTCTGCCACCTGGGCGACATGCGCACGCTGTTCGACGAGATCCCGCTGGAACAGATGAACACCTCGATGACGATCAACGCGACGGCACCCTGGCTCTTGTCGCTTTACATCGCGGTGGCCGAGGAACAGGGCGCGGATGTGTCCAAGCTGCAGGGCACGGTGCAGAACGACCTGATCAAGGAATACCTGAGCCGCGGCACCTACATCTGCCCGCCGAAACCCAGCCTGAAGCTGATCGGAGACGTGGCTGAATACTGCTATACCAACGTGCCCAAGTGGAACCCGATGAACGTCTGTTCCTACCACCTGCAAGAGGCGGGGGCGACACCTGAGCAGGAGCTGGCCTTTGCGCTGGCCACGGCCACGGCGGTTCTGGACGAGCTGAAGACCCGCGTCCCGGCAGAGGATTTCCCCCGGCTGGTCGGGCGGATCAGCTTTTTCGTGAACGCGGGCATCCGTTTCGTGACCGAGATGTGCAAGATGCGCGCCTTCGTCGACCTCTGGGACGAGATCTGCGCCACGCGCTATGGCGTTGAAGACCCGAAATACCGCCGCTTCCGCTATGGCGTGCAGGTCAACAGCCTTGGCCTGACCGAACAGCAGCCGGAAAACAACGTCTACCGCATCCTGATCGAGATGCTGGCCGTCACCCTGTCGAAAAAGGCCCGTGCCCGCGCAGTGCAGCTGCCGGCCTGGAACGAGGCGCTTGGCCTGCCCCGCCCCTGGGATCAGCAATGGTCGATGCGGATGCAGCAGATCATGGCCTATGAAACCGACCTGCTGGAGTTCGACGACCTCTTTGACGGCAACCCGGCGGTGGATGCCAAGGTCGAGGCGCTCAAAGAGGGCGCGCGGCACGAGCTGTCCCTGATCGACGGCATGGGCGGCGCCGTCGAGGCGATCGAATACATGAAGGGCCGCCTGGTCGACAGTAACGCCGAACGCCTGAACCGGATCGAGCGCGGCGAGACCACGGTCGTGGGGGTCAACAAGTTCCAGCAGGGCGAACCCAGCCCGCTGATGGACGAGGACGGCGGCATCATGACCGTCGACCCGGCGGTGGAACAGGACCAGATCGGGCGACTCAACGCCTGGCGGGCGGAACGCGACGACACGGCGGTCAAGGCCGCCCTGACCGACCTGCGCGCGGCGGCGGCTGCGGGCGAGAACGTCATGCCGGCCTCGATCGCCTGTGCCAAAGCGGGTGTCACAACGGGGGAATGGGCGGCGCAGATGCGCAGCGTCTTTGGCGAGTATCGCGGCCCGACAGGCGTGTCGCGGTCGGTGTCGAACAAGACCGAGGGGCTGGACGACCTGCGCGAGGCCGTGGACGCGGTCAGCGACAAGCTGGGCAAGCGGCTGCGCTTCCTTGTGGGCAAGCCGGGACTGGACGGACATTCCAACGGCGCCGAGCAGATCGCCTTTCGCGCCCGCGACTGCGGCATGGAGATCGACTATGAAGGCATCCGCCTGACCCCGGAACAGATCGTCGAGGCCGCCAAGGACGGCGCGCATGTGGTCGGCCTGTCGATCCTGTCGGGCAGCCATATCCCGCTGGTCGAGGACCTGATGACCCGGATGCGCACCGAGGGGCTTGGCCATGTGCCGGTGATCGTCGGCGGGATCATTCCCGACGAGGACGCCCGGCGCCTGAAAGGCATGGGCGTGGCGCAGGTCTATACCCCCAAGGACTTCGAGTTGAACACGATCATGCGCGATATCGTGACCCTGGTCGATCCGGCCTCTGTCGCCGCCGAATAGGCAGATATTCCGAAAATCGGACATGATCCTTTGAAAAGGCCCCGCGCAACTGGCGGGGCCTTTTCCATTTACATCTGTCGCCATATCGCGTCAGGTCTTTGACAGCTTTCGAAATAGGAAGAAAACCTCCGCCCGGCATATCGAAATTTCGTTACGCTACGGCGCGCGCTTGACTCACCATATTTTGACACAAAATAGCAGTTGAAAGCTGTCAAAATCGGGTGGAGAACCCGCCAATCTTGAAAAACGGAGAAATGACATGGATATCGATCTGGAAGCTCTTTCGCGTGATGAACTTCAGCAATTGATTTCCGACGCTCAAAAAGCCCTGAAATCGGTCGATGCGCGCCGCCGCGCAGAGGCGAAACGCGCGGCGGAAAAAGCCGCGAAAGAATTCGGTTTCTCGCTGGACGAGGTTCTGGATGCCGGACCCAAAGGCAGCAAGGGCGCGCCGAAATACGCGAACCCGGCCGATCCCTCGCAAACCTGGACGGGCCGTGGCCGCAAACCCAACTGGGTGATCGCGGCGCTCGAAGAAGGCAAGACGCTCGACGATCTCGCTCTTTGAGATGACGATCCATATCGGGGCCGCGCCCGGAGACATCGCGGAAACGGTACTGATGCCCGGAGACCCCCGCCGCGCGAAATGGGCGGCGGAAAACTTTCTGCAAAACACCACCTGCATAAACGATGTCCGCGGCATGTCGGGATTCACCGGCACATGGCAAGGACACCGGGTCACGATACAGGGATCGGGCATGGGAATGCCCAGCCTGTCGATCTATGCCAATGAACTGATCCGCGACTACGGCGCGAAAACGCTGATCCGCATCGGGTCATGTGGCGGGATGCAGAATCATGTCGGGCTGCGCGATATCGTGATCGCTATGACTTCGACCACGCTTTCGACTCCATCCAGTGGCTTTTTCCGGGAATTGAATTTCGCGCCCTGCGCGGATTTCGGATTGCTGGAACGGGCGGTTGCGGCGGCGCGCGGACATGGAGTCACGACCCATGTCGGCGGGATCTATTCCTCGGACGTGTTCTACGACGAGCGTCAGGACCTGAACGACCAGATGGTGCGCCACGGCATCCTGGCGGTCGAGATGGAGGCGGCGGAACTATACACGGTGGCCGCGCGGTTCGGGGCGCGGGCGCTGGCGGTGCTGACGGTCTCGGACCACCTGCCGACGGGCGCGGCCCTGTCGTCGGACGAACGCGAAAGCTCGTTTGGCGAGATGGTGGAAATCGCGCTGGAAGCCGCCTTTGCATGACGGCTTGGCGGGGGGACCCCGCCCTGCCCGGCGCGGATGACCAAAAGGAAATGCGAGGGGCCAGCCCCTCGCGCTCCCC
>NZ_JARAMO010000274.1:0-3793 GCF_028807275.1 Mameliella sp. AT18 | reverse complement strand
CCGAGGTATTTTTCAAACCAAAGAAGCCGTTCCGACCAGGCAGGGGCCAGGAAGGCGTGTTCAGGGTTGCCAGGTCAGGAAGTTTGCAATCATGCGCAGTCCGGCCCCGGCGCTTTTCTCCGGGTGGAACTGCAGGCCGATCATGGTGTCGCGCGCCACGATGGCGGTGACATCGCCACCATAGTCGACATGGGCGACCCGCTGTGCCGGGTCGTTCAGGCGCATCTGGTAGGAATGCACGAAATAGGCGTGTTCGCCGGTGGCGATCCCGTCCAGCACCGGGTGCGGATTGTCGATCACCAGGTCGTTCCAGCCCATGTGCGGGACCTTCAGCGTCTTGTCGGTCGGTGCAATCACCTCGACCTCGCCATCGATCCAGCCCAGGCCCGGCGTCTCGGCGTATTCATGGCCGACTCGTGCCATCAGCTGCATGCCCACGCAGATGCCGAGGAAGGGCCGCCCGCGGGTTTCCACCGCTTCGATCATCGCCTCGAAACAGCCCGAGTTGCGCAGCGCCGAGGCACAGGCGGGAAAGGCGCCATCGCCGGGCAGCACGATGCGATCGGCCCGCGCCACCACGTCGGGGTCGTCGGTGACGCGCACCTCGCCCGCCCCGGTTTCCAGCGCCATCTTCTGAAACGCCTTTTCGGCGGAATGCAGGTTGCCGCTTTCGTAGTCGATGATTGCCGTCAGCATCGCGGCCTCCTTGGTCAGCGGATCGTTTCGGGGGGCAGGCTAGAGCGCGCCCTTGGTCGAGGGCACCGCATCCGCCTTGCGCGGATCGGTTTCCAGCGCGTCGCGCAGGGCGCGCGCCACGGCCTTGAAGGCGGCCTCCGTGATGTGGTGGCTGTTGACGCCGTGCAGGCCGTCGATGTGCAGGGTGATGCCGCCGTGCGTGCTGAGCGCCTGGAAGAACTCGCGCACCAGTTCGGTGTCGAAAGTGCCGATCTTCTGGCTGGGCAGGTCCAGGTTCCAGACCAGGAAGGGGCGCGCGGACAGGTCCAGCGCGGCGCGGACCAGCGCATCGTCCATCGGCAGCAGGCAGGAGCCGTAGCGCACGATGCCCGTCTTGTCGCCCATCGCCTGGGTCAGCGCCTGGCCCAGGGCGATGCCCACGTCCTCGACCGTGTGGTGATCGTCCACATGCAGGTCGCCCTTGGCCCGTACAGTCATGTCGATCAGCGCGTGGCGCGAAAGCTGGTCCAGCATGTGGTCGAAGAAACCGACGCCGGTTTCATTGTCATAGGTGCCGGTCCCGTCGAGGTTGACCTCGACACTGATCTCGGTCTCGGCGGTCTTGCGGGTGATCTTGGCGGTGCGCATCATCTTGTCCCCTGAAGTCGGCCCCTTATAGGCATGGCGGCGGCGGCGTCAAAGGGGGAGGGCGCTCAGTCCCCACAGGCGCGCAGCATCGCGTCCAGCGTGGCGGCGTCGGGGAACTGACCTCCTCCGGACAACACGCCGCGTTCGCGGGGCAGGTCGTTGCTTTCAAAGAAGAAACGCTTGCCGGTGTGGTCCTTCGGGTTGATTGGCAGGCCCAGGGTCATCCAGTATATGTCATCCTCGACGCCGCTGGCGATATGGTGCGCCTGCCACATGGGAATCCTTTCTTCACCGATAGTCAGAGTCATGTCGTCCGCCTTGGCCGGGTCGAAATAATAGATGTACTCTTGCGCCGAGTGGTCGCGGATGGTCAGCAGCCAGCCCTCCTGTTCGTGCGAACAGCGCAGGGTGAATTCCTTTTCCGGCGCGCCGCTGTCGAACAGGCTCTCCCAACGCAGCACAAGCCCGCCCTCAGCGACTTCGACGCGGCGTGTGTCCCGAGGCACTGAGGCGATGCGCAGGCGATCCAGTTCCGCCGCATCGAGAAAGTGCATGCCGCCGGGAGGCACCTGGCTGGCCAGGGTCAAAAGCTCTGCGCTGATGCCCATTTCGAGCAGGTAGAGCACGATCTGTCCCATGATCTGCTGCGTGGCCGACGTGGGCAGGTTCTGTCCCTCCGGGGCGTAGAACTGGTGCACGGCCAGCTGACCGGGCTCGACCCAGCGTTCCTGCCCGCCGAGCAGGGCAAAGGTGCAGGCGGATTCGCAGGTGCCTTCGCCCTGTAGGGTTTCGGCAAAGCCGTCAACAATTTGAGTGCGACCGACGCTGACCGTCAGACCGTGGTCCCTGAACAGTCGCCCCAATGCGATGGCCGCGCCAAGGTTCCCACCCGGTGAATCAAGCTCGATGTGACCTTCGACCCCGGTCTCTTCGAGAAAGGCGCGAAAGGCATCGGGGGTATCGGCGGTGATCTCTCCTGCGGCGGCGACCCAGGTGCAGCCGACGCACATTCCGCCGCTGGAGGCCCGCTTGAAGGTCATCGGTTCGGAAGTGGCGGTGGCGGCCGCAAAGCAGAGGGCGGTGGCAAGAAGGAAACGCATCATGGAAACTCCGGGTGTCGAAATCGCGCTGACGTTAATCAGCGTCGGGTGCGCTGTAAACTTCTGATGGCAGGTACTGTCGAGGCGCGTCCGTCAGTCCCCACAAGCGCGGGTGAGAACATCCAGCGTCGTCTTGTCCGGGACGGTTCCCTGCGCCGAGAGAACGTATTTGAAATTAGTCATCCGGTTGGTCTGGAAGCGAAGGTCTTTGCCGACGTGGCGATGCAGATCGGCGGGCAGGCGGACCGTGAGGAAATAGTCGTCTCCTCGGGGACCCAGTTCGATGACAGTGTCAAAAGGCATCGGGTAGGCCGTGCCCCCCAGGGCGACCTGCATGTCCGGTGCCCCTTTTTGCCGGTCGGGCACGCCGTTGTTTGCACGGATTCCCGTATCGAGGACCGAGAGCAACCAGCCCGAATGCCCACGCGAACATCGCAGGCTATAGGCCCTGTCGAGATGGCCGTCCGAGCCAAGGGAGTCCCAGCGGGCCACAAGCCCCCCATCCCCGGTTTCGAGACGGAGAGGCGAACGGCTGCTTTCCGTGCTGATGCCGAGGCGCGCTAGTTCCGGCTCGGACAGATAGTGCATCTGGTCTCCCGGGATCTTGCTGGCCAGGGTCAAGAGTTCCGCGCTGACCCCCATCTCGATCAGGTAGAGGACAAGCTGGCCCATGATCTGCTGCGTGGCGGCGGTCGGGATGTTGCTGCCATCGGGGCTGTGGAACTGGTGCACGCCCAGTTCGCCGCTGTCTGCCTGGCGGCTGGTTCCGCCGATCAGGGCAAAGACACAGGCGGATTCGCATGTGCCGCCGTCGATCCGCTGGTCATATTGCGGCATGTCCGGCATGGGCGCGCTGCGACCGACGGTTGTGTGAATGCCCTCTTCGCGGAACAAACGCCCCAAGGCGATGGCGGCGCCGAGATTGCCGCCGGGGGAATCCAGGTTGAGACTGTAGCCAATGCCGTTTTCCCGGAGATACGTCCGGAACGCCTCTGGCGTCTCCTCGGTGATTTCCCCCTCGGCAGAGGTCCACGCGCAACTGATGCAGTTTCCGCCCAACCAGCGTTTTTCAAAGCGCATGGGATCTGCACCGGCAGTGAGCGCGCAGGTGCCAAGAACGACAGCCAGGAAAATTACCTTCATCACGATACCCCTAGAACGAACCTTGTGACGCTAACCAGCGTCGCGCGACATGTAAACCACTGATGGCGCAAGTGTTTCAGGTGCGGACAGCTTCAGCGTCGACAGGGTTGCGGGCAATTCCCTGAGGGATATCTATGGCGCGTTGCACCGCAGGTGGGATGCGGGGCTGGGATTTCCAATTCAGAAGAGAGTGACAGATGGAGCGGGCGAGGCGATTCGAACGCCCG
>NZ_JARAMO010000273.1:0-3613 GCF_028807275.1 Mameliella sp. AT18 | reverse complement strand
CCGCCGAAAGCTGGCTGAACAATGCCGCCGACAACGAGACGCGCGGCCAGACGCTCTCGGCCTACATGATTGTGCAAATGGCGGGCATCATCGTCAGCCAGGCTCTGCTGGTGATCCCGGACGTGAGCGGTTTCCTGCTTTTCGTGATCCCCTCGGTGCTGGTTTCGATCTCATTCGCGCCGATCCTGCTGTCGATTTCACCAACCCCGGCCTTTGAGTCCTCCAAGCCGATGACCCTGCGTGAGCTCTACGGCGTGTCGCCGCTGGGCATGGTCGGGATGTTCCTGCTGGGCGGCGTCTTTGCGGCGCAGTTCGGCATGGCGGCGGTCTATGCGACCGAAGTGGGGCTGAAACTGACCCAGATTTCGATCTTCGTGGCCTCCTTCTATGTCGGCGCGCTGGTGCTGCAATATCCGCTGGGCTGGGTGTCCGACCGGGTCGACCGGCGCTGGCTGATCATGCTGGTGGCCGCCTGCGGAGCCGGTGCGGCGGTACTGGCGACCGTTTCGGGCGGGTCCTTCGCGGTGCTGGTCGCGGCGGCCTTTGTTATCGGTGGCTGTTCCAACCCGTTGTATTCGCTGCTGATTGCCTACACCAATGACTTCCTGAACCACGAGGATATGGCAAGCGCATCTGCCGGGCTGCTGTTCGTCAACGGGCTGGGCGCCATCGCCGGCCCGCTGATCATCGGCTGGGTCATGGAACGCGCCGGCCCGCAGGGGTTTTTCCTGCTGATCTTCACCCTGCTGGCGCTGGTTTCGCTCTACGCGCTGTACCGGATGACCCAGCGGGCCGCGCCCTCGGTCGAGGATACCGGCGCTTATGCTCCGGTTATGCCCTCGTCGACTCCGGTCGCCCTGGAAGTGGCGCAGGAATATTTCATCGACCAGCAAGAGGAAGACGAGGCCGATGCGCAATGACTGTCAAAACCTGACAGAATTCGTGATTTGGGTACCGGTAATTCCTCGCGCAATATTATTTCGTGGCGGGAAGAGTACAGGGTGAAAGAGGAGAAACAGATGACCACCCCCGACAGTATATTGGCCTTCTGGCTGGACGAGGTCGGCCCGGAGGGCTGGTATGCAAAGGACGACGCATTGGATTCGGCGATCACCGAGCGGTTCGGCGCCGCCTGGGAAGGGCTCATGGACGGCCGTTACGGCCTCTGGCTGACCTATCCCTCGGGGGCGCTGGCCTATATCCTTCTGGCCGATCAGTTTCCGCGCAACATGTTCCGGGATGACCGACGCGCCTTTGCCTCGGACGACGTGGGCCGCGCGGCGGCGAAACAGGCGATTCATCGCGGCTGGGATCTCAAGATCGACCCGCCGGCGCGGCAGTTCTTCTACATGCCGCTGATGCATTCGGAAAACCTGTGTGACCAGGACCGCTGCGTGCGCCTGTTCAAGGAGCGCATGCCCGAAGCCGAAGGCAACCTGCTGCACGCCCGCGTGCACCGCGAGGTGATCCGCCGGTTCGGCCGGTTCCCCTATCGGAACGAGGTTCTGTCGCGCAAGACCAACGCGCCCGAGCAGAGCTTTCTCGAGCAGGGCAGTTATGGCGCCGTTCTGCGCGAGTTCCAGGCGGACGTGGCAGCCTGATCGGCGCCTGCTGCCGATTGCCCTTGTCCCGGTGACGGGCTAGCCTCCCCTGCGAAGGCCTGCAGGGGAGGAACGGCATGGGCGCGAAACGCTTTGACATGGTGGTGATCGGCGCCGGCCCGGGTGGCTACGTCGCGGCGATCCGCGGCGCGCAGCTGGGGCTGAGCGTCGCCGTGGTCGAACGCGAACACATGGGCGGCATCTGCCTGAACTGGGGCTGCATCCCGACCAAGGCCATGTTGCGTTCTGCCGAGGTATTCCACCTGATGCACCGCGCGCAGGAATTCGGCCTCAAGGCCGAGGGCCTGTCCTATGACCTGGACGCGGTGGTCAAACGCTCGCGCGGGGTGGCGAAACAGCTGAACTCGGGCGTCGGGCACCTGCTGAAAAAGAACAAGGTCACCACCCTGATGGGCACCGCGCGGCTGGATGGGCCGGGCCGGGTGCATGTCACCACCGACAAGGGCGAAGATCTGCTGGAGGCGGGCAGCGTGGTGCTGGCCACCGGCGCCCGGGCGCGCGAGCTGCCGGGGCTGGAGGCGGACGGAAAACAGGTCTGGACCTACAAGCACGCGCTTGTCCCGCCCCACATGCCGAAGAAACTGCTGGTGATCGGGTCGGGCGCCATCGGCATCGAGTTCGCCAGTTTCTACCAGACTCTCGGCGCCGAGGTGACGGTGGTCGAGGTCATGGACCGCATCCTGCCGGTCGAGGACGCAGAGATCGCGGCTTTTGCGAAAAAGCAGTTCGAAAAACAGGGCATGACCATCCACGAAGGTGCGAAGGTCGAAAAGCTGGAGCGCGGCGGGGCCTCGGTTGTCGCGCATGTGGATAAAAATGGGGAAAAGTCAAAAATCACCGTGGATACGGTGATTTCGGCTGTGGGTATTGTTGGAAATGTAGAAGGGCTGGGACTCGAGGATCTGGGCGTCCGGGTGGAGAAATCCCATGTTGTGACCGATCCCTTCTGCTGCACCGGGGCCGAGGGGCTCTATGCCATCGGCGACGTGGCGGGCGCGCCCTGGCTGGCGCACAAGGCCAGCCACGAGGGCGTCATGGTGGCCGAACTGATCGCCGGGCAGCATCCACATGCCGTCGACCCCGACAGCATCGCAGGCTGCACCTATTGCCAGCCGCAGGTGGCCAGCGTCGGGCTGACCGAGGCGCAGGCCAAGGACAAGGGGCATGACGTCAAGGTCGGCCGCTTCCCCTTCATCGGCAATGGCAAGGCCATCGCGCTTGGAGAGCCGGAGGGGCTGGTCAAGACAGTGTTCGACGCCACGACGGGCGAACTGCTCGGCGCGCATATGGTTGGCGCCGAGGTGACGGAACTCATCCAGGGCTACGTCGTCGGCCGCCAGCTGGAGACAACAGAGGCGGACTTGATGCAGACGGTCTTCCCTCATCCGACGCTGAGCGAGATGATGCACGAATCCGTTCTGGACGCCTGGGGTCGGGCGATCCACTTCTGAGGTGCGGGCATGGCAGACCGGATGACACAGCCCTCAAAGACCTCGGTCGCGGCCTTCCTTGACACTGTCGAACCGGCGCGCCGCCGCGAGGACGCAGGCGTTCTGGACGCGCTCTTCCGCGAGGTGACGGGCTGGCAGCCGGTGCTTTGGGGGACATCGATCCTGGGCTACGGGCGCTACGACTACATCTATGCCAGCGGGCATTCCGGCCAGAGCCTTGCCACCGGCTTTGCACCGCGCAAGGCCAATATGGTGGTCTACATCATGCCTGGCTACGCGGACTTCCAAGAGGTCCTGTCACGGTTGGGGCCGCACCGCCTGGGCAAGTCCTGCCTCTACCTCGGCGCGCTGTCGAAGGTCGACCTGGACGTTCTGTCAGACCTGATCCGTGCCGGGCTGGCCGATCTCGGGACGCGCTGGGAGATCAAGCCCAGCTGAGACCTCGCGACTCCGATCCACGGCGACGAACAGGTCGCTGCGCCCCCTGTTTCTTTGGGCCAAAAAATACCTCCGGGGTCCGGGGCAGAGCCCCGGTCCGAC
>NZ_JARAMO010000272.1:0-20618 GCF_028807275.1 Mameliella sp. AT18 | reverse complement strand
GTACAAAACGTACGTTTTGTACAAGACCCCGAGGAGGCGGAAGGCCCCTTAGAGGCCCAGCTTGGCGCTGACGATCTCGTTCACCGCCTTGGGATTTGCCTTGCCGCCGGTGGCCTTCATGACCTGGCCCACGAACCAGCCCGCAAGTTTCGGGTTCTGCTTGGCCTTTTCCACCTGTGCCGGGTTGGCGGCGATGATCTCGTCCACCGCCGTCTCGATGGCGCCTGTGTCCGTCACCTGCTTCATGCCGCGTTCTTCGACGATCTTTTCCGGGTCTCCGCCCTCGGTATAGACGATCTCGAAGAGGTCCTTGGCGATCTTGCCGCTGATGGCATCGGACTTGATTAGTTTAATAATCGCAGCCAGTTGGCTCGGGTTCACCGGGCTGTCCGTGATCTCCGTGTCATCCTTCTTGAGGCGACCGAACAGCTCGTTGATGACCCAGTTGGCCGAGAGTTTGCCGTCGCCCGAGGCGGTCACGACCTCCTCGAAATAGGCGGCGTTCACCACTTCGGCGGTCAGCACGCTGGCATCGTATTCCGACAGGCCAAAGTCCTTGACGAAGCGCGCCTTCTTCTCGTCCGGCAGTTCCGGCAGGCTGGCGGCGATGTCATCCACCCAGCCCTGTTCGATTTCCAGCGGCATCAGGTCGGGGCAGGGGAAGTACCTGTAGTCGTGGGCTTCTTCCTTGGACCGCATCGACCGCGTTTCACCCTTGTCCGGATCGTAGAGCCGGGTCTCCTGGTCGATCTTGCCGCCGGCCTCGAGGATGCCGATCTGGCGCTTGGCCTCGTAGTCGATGGCCTGCTGGATGAACCGCATGGAGTTCATGTTCTTGATTTCGCAGCGCGTGCCGAGATGCGAAAAGTCCTGCGTTTCCTGGTACTTCTCGTACTGTCCGGGCAGGCAGACCGAGACGTTGACGTCGGCGCGCAGGTTGCCGTTCTGCATGTTGCCGTCGCAGGTGCCCAGGTAGCGCAGGATCTGGCGCAGCTTTGCGATATAGGCGGCGGCCTCTTCGGGGCCACGGATGTCGGGGCGGCTGACGATTTCCATCAGCGCGACGCCGGTCCGGTTCAGATCGACGAAGGACATGTGCGGATCCATGTCGTGGATCGACTTGCCCGCGTCCTGTTCGACGTGGATGCGTTCGACGCGTACCTTTCGTGCAATCCCCGGCTCCATGTCGACGATGATCTCACCTTCGCCCACAAGCGGATGATAAAGCTGGGAAATCTGGTAGCCCTGCGGCAGGTCGGGATAGAAATAGTTCTTGCGGTCGAAGGCGCTGACAAGGTTGATGTCCGCCTTCAGGCCAAGCCCGGTGCGCACCGCCTGCTCGATGCAGTATTCGTTGATGACGGGCAGCATGCCGGGCATCGCCGCATCCACGAAGGACACGTTCGAGTTCGGCTCGGCGCCGAATTTGGTCGAGGCGCCCGAGAACAGCTTGGCCTGGCTGGCCACCTGCGCGTGCACCTCCATCCCGATGACCAGCTCCCAGTCGTGCTTGGCCCCGGCGATCACCTTGGGTTTGGGCGCTTCATAGGTCAGATCCAGCATGGCGGTCCTCATCGGAAAACGGGTTGCCGAGCGGTCTAGAACAGCGCGGGGCAGGGGGCAAGGCCCGCCCGTCAGTCGCCCTTGATCATCCGCATTCCATCTGGACCGAAGTGCAGCCGGCGACCGGCCTCCAGCGCGGGGGCATAGAACTCTGTCAGGCAGTCCAGCGCGCGCACTTCGCCCGGTTTGGCCGCGCTGCAATCCAGCCTTGCGCCAGGGCTGCGCTCGGGCGCTTCGGCCCAGACCTGCGGGTGCAATTCGCGCAAGTGGTCCTGGGCGATCCAGCCCAGGCAATCGGCTACCCGGCGGCGCGAGCTGCCCGCCCTGGTCGGCCCGCCCAGCGTGTGCCCGACCAGGGCAGCCATCCGGTTCGCCATGTCCTGCGTGGGGTGGCGTGTCAGGATATCGTGCAGCCCCTCCACGAAGAGCTCGGCATCCAGCCGGGCAAAGGCGCCCGCCTCTTCGCAGAGCGCGCCAAGGTAGATCCAGGTATAGCCGCCGCTGCCCCAGAGATCGCCGGTCCGCGCCGCCGTGCGCCGCGCCTGTGCGTCCAGCTGTTCCCAACTGCCGAAACGCGCCGGACGCAGGGCCTTGCCGAACTGCCACATGTGCCAGGGGTTGCCGGGGTCGAGGTCGATGAGGTCCTCGAAATCGTCGGCCACGCGGTCCTGTGGCGCCGGGTCCGCCTCCAGCACCGCACACCGCACCACCGCCCAGAGCGGTGACTGATGTTCGAACGGGTCGAACCGGTCGTTCAGCCGCGTCGCGGCGGCCATGTGCCGGGCAAAGGCGGCCTGACGGTCCGAGGCGGGGAGGCCTGTGTCCGGGGCCGCGCGCCAGGCGCGGGCCGTCTCGACATGGACCATCGCGATGATCTGGGCGATCACGGGGCAGGCGGGCATTTCGGCCAGCAGCGGTTCCAGCGCCGCGACGGCGGCCTGCACCTCGCGCGGTTTTCCCCGGGCGACGGCCTCGGCGATCGCCGTTGTCATGTCGCGTCGGGCGCCCTCGGCCAGCATCGACGCGGCCGAGCGCAGGCCCGGGGTCTGTTGCCGCGCGGCCTCGGCCGTGGCGATTTCCTTGGCCAGCTGTTCCCAGTCGTCCTGCCGCGCCAGGAACTGCCCGCGAGCGCGCAGCGTCTCACAGGCCAGGGCATCCGGGCCGGGGTCGCAGATGGGGATGTCGACCGGTGCGTGCCGGGGCGCCGGTGTTGGCGCGACAGAGGTCCCGACGGGAACCGCCGGGCGAGAGGACAAACGTGCACTTACGGCGCGCATCGAGGGAAACAGATTACGTATCGTCATGACCTCAATCTGCCCGCGATTCGGGGCCAAAATCCGGCGGCTTGCGGGAATTGCGCTGTCTTTCTCCCGGCGAAGGTCCGGCTTTGATGCCGCGCGGGGGACAACATGTTGCGGGCGGACGAACAATGCATCGCCAAGACTGGGGCGATTGGCAGAGTTCCGCCTTGTCATTGGCGGTTCATGGCCCTGCGGCGGCAGCGACGCTTGCATCGTTCGGGGTCACGGGCGAAATTTCAGGACAAATGAAAAAAGCTGCCGCCCTTCTTTGCGGTCTCGCCCTCGCGGGCCAGGCCGCTTTCGCCAATCCCGATCCCGCCGGGGCCGTTGCCCTGCATCCGCCGGTCAGCCCGCCCGCGGCAGAGATCTCGCGCCTCGCGGTGCCGGTGTCCCTGAGGCCCAAGGCCCGCAAGAAAATCGTCGTGCCCAAGGCGCGCTGGGACAATATCGAGGGCAGCCGCAGCTGGAGCATCGCGGCCCTGCGCGGTTTGCGTGCGCAGGCCAACCACCTGCCGGACCTCGTGCCGCGCGACATCGCCGATTATTGCCCCGCCTATCCCAGTGCGGGCCGTGTCCAGCGTGAGGCTTTCTGGGTGGGCTTGATCTCGTCCCTTGCCTGGCATGAAAGCACCCATCGCCCCTGGGCCGTGGGCGGGGGCGGACGCTGGTTCGGGCTGGTGCAGATCTATCCGCCGACCGCGCGCTTCTACAAGTGCAAGGCGCGCAGTGGCGCGGCACTGAAGGATCCCGAGGACAACCTGTCCTGCGCGCTGCGGATCATGGCGGTCACGGTGCCGCGCGACAAGGTCATCAGCCGCGGAATGCGGGGCGTTGCCGCGGACTGGGGACCGTTCCATTCCCGGCGCAAGCGCGAGGACATCATGGCCTGGACCCGGTCGCAGCCCTATTGCACGGGCCTTGCGCGGTCGCTGCGCCCGGTCTTGCGCCCCGAGGGACTGAGCCCCGCCCAGGACGTCGCGGACGCCCCGGCGCCGACAGAGGACTGAGCCTCAGGCCTTCAGCCAGCTGGGGCGGCGCGTTGCATCCAGCAGCGACACCGCCGGGGCCTTGGGGCCGCCCAAGGCCAGGGTCGCTCGGCGCAGCATCTCGATACCGTCCTCGGACTTGGCCGGCAGCGCCTTGGGAGAGATCGCCTCGCCCACCGTGATGCGGTAGGGCTGGCGGGCCTTGTTCAGCGTCTCGTAGAACAGGGTGATGTCGCGCAGCGTCGGGTGCAGCAGGTCGAACAGGTAGAACAGGACCGAGTTGCGCGCCCGGATGTTCACCGGGATCACCGGCAGGTCGAACTTGCGCGCGATCATCGCCGCGCTGGCCATCCAGGGGCGTTCGTGCAGCGACAGGCCACGGCGTTTCGCCAGCCGGCCCGACGGAAAGATCACGCCCAGCCGACCCTCGTCCACCGCCTTGCGGGTATAAGCCATCGTCTCACGCGTCTTGCCGTGACTGCGCTTTTCCTTGCGCCATTCGACGGGGGCAATCATCTCGGCGTATTGCGGCAGGACACGCATGATGTCGTGGTTGGCAAAGTAGTAGGTGTCGCGCCGGATCTGTCCGATGACGTGATGCAGCATGATCCCGTCGGCGATGCCGGTCGGGTGGTTCGACACGATCAGCGCCGGCCCCTGCCGTGGCAGGTGTTCCAGGCCCGTGACCTCAAGGTCCTTGGCCAGCATTTCCGCCATGACCTGCATGATCTGGTCAGCGCTCATGTCCTTGACCAGCGTCCCGATCTCGATGGTCTTTTCATATCCCAGCATGCGGTTCAGCACGGCCCGGGCAGGCCGGACAACCGGGGAACTGGAAAACAACCAGGGCGCGCGTTCGGCGATCAGCGGGTCGATGCGGTCTTTCATTCTAGCCCCAAGATCATAATTTCGTGACACTTCCATGACGGGCGCGCCTCTTCCATAGGCAGTTTACACCACCGGCGCGGCGGGTGCACGCCTCTGACGTAGGCTTTCGGCGATGGCTTGCCATTCGCGGGACAAAACGGGTTTCTGGCCGGGGCCGTTTCGGGCGGTTCTACCGTGACAAAAGGCATGTCAAGGTACTGCCTCGGCGGTCTTTTTCTTTTGAAATGTGTTTTTAAACAGCGGGTTATCTGGCGCGCGCGCCTGATCTCAGATCAAGCCGAAATGATGTCGCTCTGTCTTGATGTCCCGCGCCTGCAGGGCCTCTTGCAGGCGGGGATGCGGCGGCAGGCTGTCCTGCGGCAGAGTGATGCGGCGCCCGTCATCCAGCACCAGCCGCACCCGGATCGAGAAATCGAGTCGCGTTTCGAAGCGGGCCAGCGCGATCCGAGCCAAGGCAACCTCGCCCGTCGCGCCGCCCGATCCCCAGCGCAGCATCCTGTCGTCCAGCCGCAACCAGGCGCTGCGACCGGTGCTGAAATCGATCAGCGCGGGCAGGCTGACCAGAAGCAGCGCGCCGACGATCCAGACAGAAGCCTGCAGCGCGAACCACAGCGTCATGGCCGCCAGCCAGACCAGCATCAGAACCAGGAAGGCCCGCAGCGACCGGCCCGAGGAGGCATGTTCGAGCGGCGCGCTCACCGCCCCCCCGACACGTCGAGGATGGAGCGGGTGACATAAGAGGCGCGTTCCGACAGCAGCCAGAGGATCGCCTCGGCGCATTCCTCGGTCGTGCCCGCACGGCCCATCGGCGTGGTTGGCGCCAGCCGTTCAAGCCGGTCGGGCTGGCCGCCCTTGGCGTGGATTTCCGTCTCGATCAGGCCGGGGCGGATGGCGTTCACGCGGATACCTTCGGGCGCCAGTTCATCGGCAAGCCCCAGGGTGAAGGTGTCGATAGCCCCCTTGCTGGCGGCATAATCGATGTACTGGTGGGCCGATCCCAGCCGCGCGGCCATCGACGAGATATTGACGATGCCACCGCCTTGGCCCCAGTCACGCATCAGGCCGACCGCCTGGCGTGCCACCTCGATCGCGCCGAAGACATTGACGGCAAAGACCTTTTGCACCCTTTCCGGGGTCAGGTCCCCTATGCTGCCGTGGGGAGAGACGATGCCCGCATTGTTGACCAGCCCGACCGGGCCGGGTTTCAGCTCGCGCAGCTTGGCGAACATCTTTTCGATTGCCTTGGGCTTGGAGACATCGGCCTGCAGCAGGTAGGCCTGCGCGCCCATGCTTTCGACCATTGCCGCCGTCGTTTCGGCCCCGGCCTTGTCCTGGCCGTAGTGAATGACAATCCGCTGCCATCCAGAAAAGGCCGCCATGCGCGCGGTGGCCGCGCCGATCCCGGCGCTTGCGCCGGTGATGATCAGCACGCCGTTCATGCGCAGAGGGCCCATGCGCAAAGGGACAGGCACGGCCAGCGGCCGGCGAAGGATAGGTCAGGGCGCATCGCGGTCTCCGGAGTGGTTCGGCCTCAGGCTATCGCGGTTTCGGCGCGGGCCACAAGATTGCTTGCGTGCCCGGCGCCGTTCTTGCAGGCGTTTGCCGTTTCAGCCGCCGCTCAGGGTCAGGCGCCCAGGATGCGGGCCACCATCTCGCCGGTGTCCCGGCTCAGCTTGGGTTTCGCTTGCAGCCGCTCCAGTTCCGCCCGCATCAGCGCCTGGCGCTCGGCGTCGTAGCGTTTCCAGGTCTGGAAGGCCGAGGTCATGCGCGCCGTCGTCTGCGGGTTCAGGTCGTCCAGCTTGATCAGCCAGTCCGTCAGCAGGCGGTAGCCCGACCCATCCTTGCGATGGAATCCTGCGTGGTTCATCGCCAGCGCGCCCATCACCGCGCGGAAGCGGTTGGGGTTCTTCCAGTCGAAATCGGCGTGCCGGGTCAGGGCCTCGGCCCGGGGCACCACGTTTTCCGGTGCCGTTGCCCCGACCTGCAGGCCGAACCACTTGTCCATGACCAGACGGTCATGCCGCCACTGGTCCTCGAAGGCGGCCAGGGCCTCGGCATCCTCGCCCACGCGGATGATCTGGGCCAGGGCCGAAAGTTGCAGCGTCATGTTGTCGGCGCTGGCAAACTGCGCCCGCGCCGCCTTGCCGCCATCCAGCCGCGAGGTCAGGGCCAGAACCGCCGCGCCAAGCGCGCGCTTGCCCGACTGTTCCGCATCCGGCGCAAAAGGTGCGTCCACCGTACCCTCGGCGGCCAGCCCGGGCAGCAGGTCGGCCCAGCGTTCGGCCTTGACCTGGGCCAGCACCTCCTTGGCTGCATGGATCGCGTCCGGGTCCGGCGTCTGCCCGCGTTCGAACAGAACCTGCGCCAGTTCCGACTCCGTCGGCGTGCCCATCATCATCGCGCGATAGGCCGGGTCCAGGTCGCGGTCACGCAAGAGCCGTTCCAGCCCGTCAAGCCAGGCCTCGTCCGGGCCGGCATCCTCGCAGATCATCGCGATCAGGCTTTCGCGGGCGAGCAGGCGCGACGCCTCCCAGCGGTTGAACGGGTCCGTGTCATGGGCCAGCAGGAAAGCGCGCTCCTCGCGGCTCGACTCGCGGTCCAGCACCACCGGCGCCGAGAATCCGCGGTTGATCGAGGGCACGGGGCGCGAGGCCAGACCGTCAAAGGTGAAGGTCTGCTCAGCCTCGGTGATCTCCAGCACGCGGGTCGGCACCACCTCGTCGCCGTTCGGGTTGAGCAGCCCCACCGCCATCGGGATCACCTGAGGTTCCTTCACTTCCTGTCCGGGCGTGGGCGGCGTGTGCTGCTTGAAGGTCAGCGCATAGGTGCCGTCGGCCCAGTCCTCCGTCACCTCGACACGCGGCGTACCGGCCTGCGAATACCAGCGCTTGAACTGCGTCAGGTCGCGGCCCGTGGCATCCTCGAACACCTTGAGCCAGTCCTCGATCGTCGCCGCGTCGCCGTCGTGACGGTCAAAGTAGAGGTCCAGCGCCTTGGCGTAATCCTCATCCCCGACCAGCGTCTTGAGCATGCCGATCACCTCGGCGCCCTTTTCATAGACCGTGGCGGTGTAGAAGTTGTTGATCTCCTGGAAACTTTCGGGCCGGACGGGGTGCGAAAGCGGCCCCTGGTCCTCGGGGAACTGGCGCGCGCGCAACTGCGCCACGTTCTCGATCCGCGCCACCGGGGCCGAGCGTACATCCGCCGTGAACTGCTGGTCGCGGAAGACGGTCAGACCTTCCTTGAGGCAGAGCTGGAACCAGTCGCGGCAGGTGATGCGGTTGCCGGTCCAGTTGTGGAAATACTCATGCGCGATGATCGCCTCGATGCGTTCGAAATTGCCGTCGGTCGAGGTTTCCGGAGAGGCCAGGACGCAGGAGGAGTTGAAGATGTTCAGACCCTTGTTCTCCATCGCGCCCATGTTGAAATCGTCCACGGCGACGATGTTGAAGACGTCCAGGTCGTATTCGCGGCCATAGACATCCTCGTCCCATTTCATCGAGGTCTTCAGGGCCTCCATGCCGAAGGCGCATTTGCCCTCGTCGCCGGGACGCACCCAGATGTTCAGCTTGACCTCCTTGCCCGACCGGGTGGTGAAGCGATCCGGAAAATTCACCAGGTCGCCCGCCACCAGCGCGAAGAGGTACGCCGGCTTGGGCCAGGGATCGTGCCATTCGGCCCAGCCCTCACCCCGGTCGACCGAGTTGCCGTTCGACAAAAGCACCGGCAGATCGCCCTCGATCCGCACGGAAAACACGCTCATGACGTCGGGGCGGTCGGGATAATAGGTGATCTTGCGAAAGCCCTCGGCCTCGCACTGGGTGCAATACATGCCGCTGGACATGTACAGGCCCTCCAGCGCGGTATTGTCCTCGGGCGCGATTTCCACCTCTGCCTCCCACAGGAAGGGGCCGTCCGGCACGGCACAGCGCAAACCCTCGGGCGTGACCTCCGGCGTCACCTCGACCCCGTCGATGGTGGCGCGGATCAGCTTCAGGTCCTCACCGTGCAGAAAGAATTCCTGCGCGGGGGCCTCGGGGTTGGGGGCGAAATGGATCTTCGAGATCACCCGCGTCGACTTGGGCGCAAGGCGAAAGGTCAGGTGCACGTCACTGACCTGCCAGCCGAAGGGGGTGTAGTCCTTGAGATAGATGGTCTCGGGGGCGGCGTCTTTCATCGGGTCCTCGCGGGGCTGGAAGCTCTTGCCCGTGACCCTAGGTCGGAGCCGAGGGGGCTGCAATGGCAGCGCAGCGGAAAGGAGAGCCGATGCCCGTGATCCTCTGGTTCAAGCGCGATCTGCGCGTGACCGACAACGCGGCGCTGTTGCGCGCCTGCGAACTCGGGGATGTCCTGCCGCTCTACATCGTCGAACCGGGGCTCTGGGCGCAGCCCGACGCCTCTGCCCGGCAGTACGCCTTTCTTTGCGAAACGCTGCAAGGGCTGCGCGCGGACCTGCGTGCCCTGGGAAGCGACCTGGTGATCCGGGTCGGCGAGGCGGTCGAGGTGCTCGAGGCGCTGCGCCGGGAAACCGGGGCAAACCGGCTGGTCAGCACCGAGGAAACCGGCAACGCCTGGAGTTTTGCCCGCGACAGGGCCGTGGCCGCCTGGGCTTCGGGGCAGGGGGTACGCTGGCAGGAACTGCCGCAGTCGGCGGTGCGGCGCGGGCGGCATGATCGCGATGGCTGGGCCGCCCATCGCAACCGGCTGATGTCGCAGGATCCGTTGCCGACGCCCCCGGCGCTGCCGCCGGTCCCCCTGTGCTCCGATCCCCTGCCGGATGCCGCCGCCCTTGGGCTGGGAGCCGATCCCTGCCCGGGGCGCCAGCATGGCGGCCGCGCCAAGGCCGAGGCCCTGCTGAACAGTTTCCTGACAGAGCGTGGCCAGACCTATCGCAAGGCCATGTCGACCCCGCTGGAGGGCGCAAGCGCCTGTTCGCGGCTGTCGCCTCACCTGGCCCTCGGGGCACTCAGCCCGCGCGAGGCGGTGTGCGCCACCGCTGCCCGCCAACGCGCGGTCAAGGGCACGCGGACGGGTTGGTCCGGCAGCCTGAAAAGCTTTCAGTCCCGCCTCGCCTGGCGCGACCATTTCATCCAGAAAATGGAGGACGAGCCGGAACTGGAATGGCACGCCCTGCATCGGGCCTACGAGGGCCTGCGCCCCGCCGAACCGGATGCCGCCCGTCTTGCCGCCTGGGAAAAGGGTGAAACCGGGCTGCCCTTCGTCGACGCCTGCATGCGCTCGCTCATTGCCACCGGCTGGCTCAATTTCCGGATGCGCTCGATGCTGATGAGCGTCGCCTCCTACCATCTCTGGCTGCCCTGGCAGCGCACGGGTCAGCATCTGGCCCGGCTTTTTACCGATTACGAACCGGGCATCCACTGGAGCCAGGTCCAGATGCAGTCCGGCACCACGGGGATCAACAGCCTGCGCATCTACAATCCCGTCAAACAAGGCCACGATCAGGATCCGACCGGCGTCTTCACCCGCCGCTGGTGCCCGGACCTGGCGGGTGTGCCGGACCAATACCTGCAGGAACCCTGGCGCTGGGACGGGCAGGCCGATTATCCGCCGCCAATCGTCGATGTGAAACAGGCGGCGAAGGCGGCCCGCGAGGCCATCTGGTCGGTCCGCAAGGAGGAGGGGTTCCGCGACGAGGCCGCCCGGGTCCTGCACAAGCACGCCTCGCGCAAGGATCCGCAGCGCCATTTCGTCAACGACCGCGCGCCGCGCAAACGGCGCCCCGCCATCGACAGCCGCCAGCAGAGCTTTGATTTCTGATGCCGCGCGGCATCCGCAAGGGCGACCTGCCGGAAAAGACCTGCGCCACTTGCGGTCGCCCGTTCACCTGGCGCAGGAAATGGGAAAGGGTCTGGGATCAGGTGCGCTATTGCTCCGATCGCTGCCGCCGTACCCGCAAATCCGCCAAGGAGGAGGCAGGCCGGCCCTGACCGGCACAGTGTTTCTTTGGTTTGCAAATACCTCGGGGGAGTCGCGCTTTGCGCGACGGGGGCAGCGCCCCCGCTTGCGCGCCGCAAGGCGCGCGGATCGGCCCGCGTCAGCGGGCCGACACCATGTCACGTCACTCCGCCGCGCGCAGGTCCGGCGTCAGTTCCATCGTGGTCGCGGGCGCGTCTTCCCAGATGATCTCGGGCGATTTCACCTGGCGTGCCGCACGGTTCAGCGCCCAGTCGCGCGCCGCCCGACTGCCACGGCCAAAGCTCAACCTTGCCAGCAGGCGCGCGAACCACAGCACGTAGGTCGTGAACCAGACCCGGATCGCCAGCATCGCGGGGGTAAAGACCAGCGTCAGCACGGTCGCGATCCCCAGGCCGAACACCACGGCTGTTGCCAGGTTCTTCCACCACAGCGCGGTCGGGCTGTCGATCGAATAGCCACCGTTGAAGAAATCCAGGCTGAGCCCCAGCATCATCGGCGCAAGGCCCGCCATCGTGGTGATCGTGGTCAGCAGGACGGGGCGAATGCGATCCTGGGCGGTGCGCACGATGGCTTCGATCCGCGGCATGAAGCGCGAATACTCCTGGTAGGTGTCGATCAGCACGATGTTGTTGTTCACGACGATCCCCGCCAGCGCCACGATCCCCGTTCCGGTCATGATGATCGAGAAATACTGATCCATCACCAGCATGCCGATCAGCACGCCCGTCGTGGACAGGATCACAGCCAGCAGCACCAGCACCGAGTTGTAGAAGCTGTTGAACTGCGCCAGCAGGATGATGAACATCAGGAACAGCGCGCCGCCAAAGGCCGATTGCAGGAAGGCCTGGCTTTCCTCCTGGTCCTCCTGGTCGCCTGTCCATTCCCATTCGATGCCCGCGGGCAGGGGATCGGTCTGCAGCCATTCGGTCAGCACCTCGATCCGTTCCGTCCCCGTCACCGGCACGACCTTCAGGCCGGACATGTCGCCGGTGCCCGCCTGGGCGGCGATTTCCTCGGGCGTCATGTCGGTCAGCCAGCGCACGTCGCCGAAGTGGCGGAGGTTGTCCCCCATCAGCCATTCGAAGAAGCCCGAAGAGCGGCCAAAGTCATGGCTCCAGTCCGCGGTCGAGATATCGGAGGTTTCCGGATCCAGCTCGACGCCGGTCATCAACGGCACGAACTCGGTCTTGTCCGTACCGTCGGGGCCGGTCGTCGTCACGTCCCAGCCGATCTCCATCAGGCTTTCGCGGACACCCGCCTTGACGTCGAAGAACCGCGTCTGGTCGATGCGCTCGATCTCTGCCAGCTTTGCCACCGGCTCGCGGGTGATGAAATTCACCAGCGGCACCAGCCCGTCCGGGGTGCGGACCTTGAGGCTGTCCAGCGTCGACAGCACGCGGTTTTCCTCGGGCAGGCGCACGCGGATGTCGATTTCCTCGTCCGAGGTGCCGGGGGTATAGCTGCCGATGGCCAGCCCGCGCGTCACCAGCTGCACCATCGCGCCCACGGTGGCCACGTCGGCGCCGTAGCGGCCCGCCTTTTCCACGTCCACGTCGATCTGCCAGTCGATGCCGGGCAGGGGGCGCGTGTCCTCGACCAGGGTCAGGCCGGGGGTGCTGTCGAACTTGGCCCGCACGACGCCAGCCGCCTCCAGCAGCGCGGTCCAGTCGTCTCCGCGCAGTTGCAGGTGCACCGGCTTGGCGCTGGCCGGGCCACGCGCCTGGGCCAGGATCTCGATCTCGACGCCGGGAATGCGCTCCAGCTTTTCGGTCAGGTCGTCGAGGATAACGTCGCCGTCCAGCTGTGCCAGCGGGATGCCGTTGGCACGGGCATAGGCGGGGCGGTTGTCCCAGGAAATCGTCTCGAACTGGACCTGGCCGATGGTGTCCTTGGGCGCCGCGGCGCCGCCGGTGTTGTTGTCCAGCCCGCCTTCACCGGCAAAGGAGAAGGCATTGAGGATGCCGGGATGGGTCAGGACGATCTGTTCGGCCCGCTTCACCAGCGCGTCCTTTTCCGCAAGGCTCAGGTTGCCGCGCGCGCGGACGTAGACGATGGCCTGCTCCGGTTCGCTTTCGACGAAGAAGTCCACGCCGTTGTTGTTCTCGCCGTAATAGGCGAAGACGCTGATGACAAAGCCGACGACGGCAAAGACCGTCACCAGCGGCATGATCGGGTTGCCGGCGATCAGCTTGGTGAAACTGCCGAAGAAGGTCCGGCGGCTGCGGGCGTCGACGCGCTTGGGCTTGCGCCGGATTTCGGCGGCGTCCATCACCACCGAAGAGATCACCGCAAAGAGCACGAAGACCACGACGCCCGGCATGTGCGCGCTCCAGCCCGTCGCCTCTGTCGGGCCCAGGTAGCTGGGGTTGAGGACCATCATGGCGCCGGTGAACAGCCCCAGGATCGCGACGGGCACCAGCAGGATGCGCAGGCTCCAGTGCAGGCGCGCGCGCAGCCAGTCGCCCGCACGGTGCACGTTGCGCGAGAACCGCCCCGAGACGCCGCCCATGACCGGCAGGTAGATCAGCGCCACCACCAGCGAGGCGGTCAGAACGAAGATGATGGTGATCGGCAACATGCCCATGAACTCACCCGCGACACCGGGCCAGAACAGCATCGGCAGGAAGGCGCAAAGCGTCGTCGCGGTGGACGAAACCACGGGCCAGAACATCCGGTGCGCGGCCTCGACATAGGCGTGCATCGGGCCGGTGCCCTCGGCGATGCGCTTGTCGGCGTATTCCACCACCACGATGGCGCCGTCGACAAGGATGCCCACGGCCAGGATCAGCCCGAACATCACGATGTTCGAGATCGTCACCCCCATCATCGCCAGCAGCACGAAACACAAGAGGAAAGAGGTCGGAATGGCAAAGCCCACCAGCAGCGCGGGCCGCAGGCCCAGGCTTGCCAGCACCACGATCATCACCAGCGCGATGGCCGTCAGAACGGACCCTTCGAGCTGGCTGACCATGCTGGCCACCTGCCGACTCTGGTCGTTCGAGGTGCCCACGTCCAGCACCGCGCGCAGTTCGTCGGGCCAGGTCTCCTGCGCTGTGGCCAGTTCGGCCTTCACCTGCGCCACGGTGTCGATGATGTTGAAGCCCTTGCGCTTGACCACCTGCAGGGCCACGGTCTGCGCGCCGTTGAAGCGCGCCGTGCCCTTGCGGTCCTCGAAGGTCAGGTTGATCGAGGCCAGGTCGCCCAGCGTCACCACGCGGTCGCCGTTCACCTTGACCGGCAGGTCATAGACATCGCGTGCATCGTCAAAGCTGGACGGGATCTTGACCGAAAAGGCGCCGTTTTCCGTTTCGACCTCGCCCGCGGCGATCAGCTGATTGTTGTTCTGGACAACGCGGATCAGCTCGTCGGCGGTGACGTTGTAGCTTTCGAGCCTGAGCGGGTCGATCACCACTTCCAGCATCTCGTCGCGGTTTCCCGCGATCCCGGCCTCCAGCACCGAATCGAGTCCTTCGAGCCGGTCCTGCAGGTCCTTGGCCACCTTGTTCAGCGTGCGTTCCGGCACCGGGCCGGACAGGTTGACGATCAGGATCGGGAATTCCGAGAAGTTGATCTCGTTGATCGAGTATTTCTCGGCGCCCTCGGGGAACTCGGCCTCGGCGTTGTTCATGCCGTCGCGCACGTCGGCGATGATCTTGGTCTTGTCCCAGCCGAACTCGAACTCCAGCGCCAGGCCGGCATAGCCCTCGGCGGCGGTGGCGGTCATCTTTTTCAGCCCGTCGAGGTCCGACAGCTCTGTCTCCATCGGCTTGACCAGCAGCTTTTCGGAGTCGGCGGCCGAGATGCCAGGGAAGGGGACCGAGACGAACAGTGCCGGGATCTCGATGTCCGGTTCGCCCTCCTTGGGCAACGACACATAGGCATAGGCCCCGACCACGAGGCTGAGCACGATGAAGGCGATGATCATTCGGGCCCGTGCGGCGGCCCAGTCGATGATGCCGGTCATTGTATGATATCCTCGTAACTCGGAACCACGGTCACGCCGTTGGTGACATATTCCTGGCCGACGGTGATCACGTTGATCTCATCCGGCAGGCCGGTGATCCAGACCCCGTCGCGGGTGTCGCGCAGGATCGAGACATCCATCCACTGCACGCTGTCGTCCGGCTTGACCGTGCGCACGCCCAGCTTGCCCTGGTCGTTCAGGGTCAGGGTGGATTGCGGCAGCAGATGCGCCTTGGCGCCCTCGGCCTCGATGGCGACCTCGGCGGTCTCGCCGTCGCGGATCGACAGATCGGCGTTGTCGACGGTCAGTTCCACCAGGAAGGTCCGGGTGGTCGGATCGGCGCTGCGCGACACGAAAGTGACCTCACCCTGCACGATACGCCCGTTGGTCAGCCGGGCGCCCGCCTTGGCGCCCACCATCACGCGCGCGACGGTGGTTTCGGGCACGTAGCCGACAATCTTGATCGGGTTCAGCTGGATCACGGTGGCGCAGGCCGATCCGGGCTGCAGCAAGGCGCCCAGTTCCGCCGTGTCGGTCTCCAGCAGCCCGGCAAAGGGGGCGTGCACCTTCAGGCGGTCGATCTCGCGCCGGGCCGAGGCCACGGCGGCCTCGGCGGACTGGATCGCGCTCAAGGCGCTTTCCTCGCCGGTCCTGGCGGACTGGATGCCCGCCGTCGCGGTTTCAAGCTGGGCGCGGGCGGCGATGACCGCCGCCTTGGCGCCTTCGACGCCGGACAGGGCCGAGGCCACGGCGGCCTTGGCCCCCTGCAGCTGGCTTTGCGCGGATTGCACGCCGGCCAGGGCGTTCTGGATCTGCGCCTTGGCCGAGATCACCCCGGCGCTGGCATTGCGGATGCCGCTTTGGGCCGCCTGCACGGCGGCCTTTGCCGTCTCGACCTGGCTCTTGGCGGTCTGGACGGCGGCCAGCGCCCCCTGGAGTTGAGACTTGGCCGCCTCGATGCCGGAGGCGGCGGATTTCAGCCCCAGTTGCGCGGTCTGCACGGCGGTCAGCGCGGTTTCATAGGCGGCTTCGGCCCCGGCCAGCCGGGTCTGCGCGGCAAAACCGTCGCGGGCCAGTTCCTGCGAGGCGCGCAGGTTGATTTCCGCCTCGCGCACCTGTGCCTGGGCCTGTTTCAACCGCGCCTCGGCCTCGGGCACGCGGGCCTCCGCCTCGGCCAGGAGGGCCTTTGCGGCGGGGACACCGGCCTCGGCTTCTTTCAGGCGGGCCTCGGCGGCGGGCACGGCAGCCTTCGCCTCTGCCAGCCGGGCCTCGGCCTCGGGGACGCGGGCCTCTGCCTCTTCCAGCCGGGCCTCGAACTCTGGCACCCGTGCCCTGGCCTCTGCCAGCCGGGCCTCGGCGGCGGGTATGTTGGCGCGGGCCTCGGCCAGCTGTGCCTCGGCGGCGGGCACGGCAGCCTCGGCCTCTAGGATTCGCGCCTGGGCAGAGGGAAGCTGTGCCTGCGCTTCGGCCAGCCGGGCCTTGGCCTCGGGCAGGCGCGCCTTGGATTCGGCCAGGCGGGCCAGCGCCTCTTGCAGGGAAACCTGGCTGGTGCCCGGGTCGATCTCGCACAGCAATTGCCCGGCCTCGACCAGCGATCCCTTGCGCAGCGGTTCGGACACGATCTTGCCCGAGGTTTCGGCCCGCACCTCGACCTGGCGAACGGCCTGGGTTTCGCCGCGCAGGATCACCTCGCTGTCGACAACCTGTGCCACCGACCGCTTGGCCATCACGCGCACCGCGCCTTCGGGCAGGGCGTCGGGGGCACCGGCCTCCAGAGCCGGGCCCGCGCCATCGGCAGGATCAGGCCCGCCATCCGCAACGTCCCCCTGCGCTGCCGGGGCCACCTCGCGGGAGAATTCCAGCAGTCGGTCCCGTTCGAACACAACCCCGTATAGGACCGCGGCCACAAGGCAGGCGGTCAGGATAGACATGATGCGCATCGTCTTCGTCCCTTCGGCGCCGAGCCACGTGGCCCGCCGCACATCCTGTTAATCGTTACGTTGCCGAGCCGACTCGAACCCCGCGACCCGGGCGACTCCGGGCTGAACTGTTCCGTTCAGTTTTAGGGTGCCGCGACGGAGGCTTCAAGCACGGGGCCGGTTTTTGCGCTGCAAAGCGGCGGTTTTTCGACAATTCTGCGAGAGTTTCGCGATTAACGGGCATCTACGCGACAATTCGCTGGTCCGGTTTGGGGCCTGCAAACGCCCCTTGCCGGTATGCCTTCTCGCCTTGGCACTGCGCGGCGGGACATGTAAGAGGGAGAAAACCAACCGGAGGGGGCCCGTTTGAGCGACGCCGACAGTTTTATCGACGAGGTGACCGAAGAGGTCAAACGCGACCGTCTTTTCGCCACTTTGCGCAAGTGGGGCTGGGTTGGCGTGGTCATCGTGCTTCTTATCGTCGGCGGCACCGCCTGGCGTGAATGGAGCATCGCTTCGGCCGAATCCCGGGCTCAGGCCTTTGGCGACAGCGTGCTTGACGCGCTGGATGCAGAGGAACCGGCGCAGCGTATCGACGCCCTGGCCGCAATCGACGCGCCCACGACCGGCGCCGCGGCGATTCTGTCGATGTTGACCGCTGCCGAGGAAGGCACCGCAGGCGATGACGCCGAGGCGGTCGCCCGCCTGCAGGCGGTGGCCGACAATACCGAGATCCCGGCCATCTATCGCCAGATCGCCAGCTACAAGGCCCTGACCCGCGGCGCATCCGTCCTGCCGGTCGACGAACGCCGCGCGGGCTTCGAGGCGCTGGCCGTGCCGGGGCAACCGCTGCGCCTGCTGGCCGAAGAGCAACTGGCCCTGATCGAGATCGAAACCGGCGAGCGTGACGCCGCGATTGCACGGCTGGAACGCCTGGCAGAAGATGCCGAGGCGACGCAGGGCTTGCAGCGCCGGGCCGGGCAACTGATTGTGGCACTGGGCGGCGACGCGCCCGGAAACTGAGCCCGCGCAGGCGGGGCGCACGGCGGGGGGCAGGGCCCCGGGTAGTGACGAAAAGGGGCATGGTGATGCTGCGCAAGACCTCTCTGCTGATTTCGCTGGCCGCGCTGGCGCTGACGGCCTGTGCCAAGAGCGAGCAGATCCTTCCGGGGGAACGTCTGAACGTCCGGGACGTGCTGACAGGCGGTTACGATGACGGCGCCGCCCCGGCATCGACCGGCCCGCAGGCCCGCGCCTTTTCCACACCTGCCAGCGTGACCAACACCGACTGGGCGCAAAGCCCCGTGTCGCCGATGGTCCGGGTCACCAACCCGGCCCTGGGACAGGTTCTGAAGCCGCTGTTTTCGGTCGGGATCGGCGCGGGCGACGGGCGCAAGACGCGGCTGAATGCCGATCCGATCGTCGCGGGCGGCCGCATCTTCACGATGGACGCCAACCACCAGGTCCGGGCAACCGCGACCTCGGGTCAGCAACTGTGGTCTGCGACCCTTGTCCCGCAGCGCGACAAGGCGCCCGAAGGACAGGGCGGCGGGCTGGCCTACGGCGAGGGCAAGCTGTTCGTCTCGTCCGGTTTCGGCATGCTGACCGCGCTGGACCCGGCCACGGGGCGCAAGCTCTGGGAGCAGGACCTCAAGAACACCGCCACCGGCGCGCCCAGCTATCGCGACGGGCTGGTCTACGTCGTCTCGGGCGACAGCACCGCATGGGCGATCGAAAGCGACGATGGTCGCGTCCGCTGGCAGTTCGACGGCACCAAGGATTTCAA
Source organism: Mameliella sp. AT18 (assembly GCF_028807275.1). Taxonomy (NCBI): domain Bacteria; kingdom Pseudomonadati; phylum Pseudomonadota; class Alphaproteobacteria; order Rhodobacterales; family Roseobacteraceae; genus Antarctobacter; species Mameliella sp. AT18. The sequence continues at coordinate 2,274 of NZ_JARAMO010000272.1, read as the reverse complement.
CAACATCGCCGGGGCGCCCGCCCCCGCGATTGACGACAAGTACGTTGTCTTTGCCTTCGGATCGGGCGCCGTGTCTGCGGCTTTCCGGCAGGGCGGGCTGCAGGTCTGGAACGCCGAGCTGCTGGGCCGCCGGACCGGCGTCACCATCGCCGGCATCAACGATATCACCGGCGATCCGGTGATCGCGGGCGACCGCGTCTTTGCCGGCAACCACTCGGGGCGCGCGGTGGCGTTGTCGGTCTACAACGGAGAGCGCATCTGGACTGCCAAAAACGGTGCTCTGGGTCCGATGTGGCCCGCCGGCGATTCGGTGTTCTTCGTCTCGGATCTCAACCAGCTGGTGCGGCTGGACGCGGGCACGGGCCAGGAAATCTGGAGCCGTGACCTGCCGGGCTATCGCCCGACGCGCAACCCGAACCGCCGCCGCGACGGCGCCTATGCCAACCACGGACCGGTGCTGGCGGGGGGGCGCCTGATCGTGGCCAGTTCGGATGGCAAGATCAGGGCCTTCAACCCGGTGGACGGCAATCTGCTGCAGGAAATCGCGATCCCCGGTGGCGCCACTACGCGCCCCGTGGTGGCGGGCGGCACGCTGTACGTCGTGTCGCGCAAGGGCGTTCTGCACGCCTACCGCTAAGATCCCGCCGTCCGATCCCTGCGCCAGCGGACCGGGCACAATGGCCCCCGGTGTGAACCGGGGCGCCCGGATGCCCCTTTCCCCCTGCTTTGAAATGCGTTAAGCGGCGCCCTTGATCCTTGGAGCCGGGCCATGAGTTTCTCTCTTGCCATCGTCGGCCGCCCAAACGTGGGCAAGTCGACCCTGTTCAACCGTCTCGTCGGGCGGCGCCTGGCGCTGGTCGACGACCAGCCGGGCGTGACCCGTGACCTGCGCGAAGGCGAGGCCAGGCTGGGCGACCTGCGGTTCACCGTCGTCGACACCGCCGGGCTTGAGAACGAAACCGACGAGTCGCTGCCCGCGCGGATGCGGCGGCTGACCGAACGGGCCGTGGACGAGGCGGACATCTGCCTGTTCCTGATCGACGCGCGCGCCGGCATCCTGCCCGATGACGAGGTCTTTGCAGAGATCCTGCGCAAGCGGGCGAAACACGTCATCCTTGCAGCCAACAAGGCCGAGGGATCCGCAGCGGATGCGGGCGTGATCGAGGCCTATTCGCTGGGCCTGGACGAGCCGATCCGCCTGTCGGCCGAGCATGGCGAGGGCATGAACGAGCTTTATGCCGCACTTCTGCCCCTGTCCGAAGGGTTCGAGGCGCGGGCCGCCGCCGAGGCGCCGGAAGTCGAGGTCACGCTGAGCGAGGAAGAGGCCGAGGCGGGCGAGGGCGACATGCGCCTGCCGACGCGGGACAAGCCCCTTCAGATCGCCGTGGTCGGGCGCCCGAACGCGGGCAAGTCGACGCTGGTGAACGCGATCCTGGGCGAGGAACGGCTGTTGACCGGGCCTGAGGCAGGGATCACGCGCGACGCGATCTCGGTCCAGATGGACTGGGGCGGCGTGCCGATGCGGATTTTTGACACGGCAGGGATGCGGCGCCGGGCCAAGGTCCAGGACAAGCTGGAAAAACTGTCGGTCTCGGATGGCATCCGGGCGGTGAAATTCGCAGAGGTGGTCGTCGTGCTGCTGGATGCGGCCATCCCCTTCGAGACCCAGGACCTGAAGATTGCCGACCTTGCCGAGCGCGAGGGGCGGGCCGTGGTCGTGGCGGTCAACAAGTGGGACGTGGAGAACGAGAAACAGGACAAGCTGAAATGGCTGCGCGAGCAGTTCGAGCATGTCCTGCCGCAGCTGCGCGGCGCGCCGCTGGTGACGATTTCCGCCCGGACGGGCAAGGGGCTGGACCGGCTGCAGGCCGCGATCATGCAGGCCTATGATGTCTGGAACCGCCGCGTGCCCACGGCGCAGCTGAACCGTTGGCTGGAAGGCATGGTGAGCCGCCATCCGCCCCCCGCGCCGCAGGGCCGCCGCATCAAGCTGCGCTACATGACCCAGGCCAAGACCCGGCCGCCGGGGTTTGTCGTGATGTGTTCGCATCCCGACAAGCTGCCCGAGAGCTATTCGCGGTACCTGGTGAACGGGCTGCGCGAGGATTTCGACATGCCGGGCACGCCGATCCGCCTGACCATGCGCGGGCAGGGCGACCGCAACCCTTACAAGGGGCGCAAGAAGAAGAACGCGGGTGCTTTGAAGAAGCACCTGGGCAAGCTGCAGTCGAAGAAGGACTGAGGCGGGGGCGCCGGGACGGGACTGTTTGCGGC
>NZ_JARAMO010000271.1:0-13800 GCF_028807275.1 Mameliella sp. AT18 | reverse complement strand
CCCCGTCTCCCTTCGGTCGACTCCCCCGGCGGTATTTGAACCAAGAAGAAGCCACAGGCGCGCGCCTTGTGTTTCTTCTTGGCAAAAATACCCAAACCCGATCCGCCAAGGGCGCAGCGCCGCGGTTTCAGCGACAGCCCATCACGGCGGTCAGCATCTCGGGGCTGTAGGGATCGCTGGCGTAACGCTCGAGGCCACCGGCCGCCAGGTCCACCACCATCACGTGCCGCCAGTCCCCCGAAGGCAGGACAATTTCCGGCCCCTCGCCGCAAACCCGCAGTCCGCCGACGGTGTAATCCCAACCGATCCGGTGGTTGGAAAACCCTTCGGCGGCAGCCACTTGGGTCAGAGTGCCGTTCTGGTAGCGCCAGATGCGCAGGGTCTTTGCCAGGTGGGGCCGATCGACATAGGCAATCTCGATGGCACCATCGCCGTCAAGGTCCGCCGCGCCCACGGGCGCAAGCCAGCGAAAGCGCTGGCCGATGAAAGGTGTCGCGGCCAGTGGCTGCAGGTCGCCCTGCCGCACCTCCCAGATCGCCAGCCGGGCGCCGCGGTCCGCGTGGCTCTCGACCGTCACCACCTCCGGCACCCCGTCGCCGGTCACGTCCCAGAGCCTCGGCGCGAGGTCCTCGAAGACCAGCGGGGCCTGCCATCGGCGGCGCAGCACGCGTCCGTCCGACAGGGTCACCGCCAGCGTGTCATACTCGATCTCGTCACCCAGAACGCCATGCGGATAACGCGTCACCTCGCCCTCGTACCGGGCGGCAACCGCCTCCTGCGCCACGACCGGGGTCAGGCCCGCCAGCCACAGGCACAGCGCCATCCACGCGCCGCGGGCGGGCGCACGCCAGGGGCGCCACGGCACACGCGGCGCCCGGGCAGGCATCAGATCTGCTTCTCAGGCATCTGCACCACGAGCCCGTCCAGCGCATCGCTCACCCGCAGCTGGCAGGTCAGGCGCGAGCGCTTGGCATCGGGCTCATAGGCGAAGTCCAGCATGTCCTCTTCCATGTCCTCGCGCGCGGGCAGCTTTTCGACCCAGTCCTCGGCCACGTAGACATGGCAGGTCGAACAGGCGCAAGCGCCGCCGCAATCCGCCTCGATGCCGGGAATGTTGTTGTCGCGCGCGCCTTCCATCACGGTCAGCCCGGTGGGCACCTCCACGACATGTTCGGTGCCGTTGTGCTCGATATAGGTGATCTTTGCCATTTCACCGCTCCGTCTTGATCCGCCCCCTACCTAGTGGGGACGCCCCTGCCCCGCCAGTCCCATTTGCGTCAGCACATGGACGGAATCCGATATTTTTGCCGCACGTCCCCGCGTGTGCCGCACCTGCCGATGACAATTGCGTCAGGAGGGCTTGGTCGCCCCCGCCGCATGTTCTACATTCGTTCGCATGACCTGGCCGCAGCCCCCCTCCTGCCTGATCGCCAGCCGCCTGGGCGAGCCGCCCAACGGCGCCCGCATCACCGTGGCCGGGCTGGTGATCCTGCGCCAGCGCCCCGGCACCGCCAAGGGCGTGATATTCATCACGCTCGAGGACGAGACCGGCGTCGTCAACGTCATCGTCTGGCGCAAGCTCTACGAACGCTTCCGCCGCGCGGTGATCGCGGGCCGCATGCTGCGCGTCACCGGCCGCGTCCAGCGCGAGAACGGCGTCACCCATGTCATTTCCGAACAGATCGAGGACATCTCGCCCCTGCTCGACCGGCTGCTTGACACGCCCTGAGGCAGGGTCCCGCGCGCGCCGCCGCCAGCCTCTAGGCAGACCGGGCCAAACCGGCTATCCTGCCGCAAAGAAAAGGCACACCAGAGGCCCGAGCAGTCATGTCCCGTTTTTCCCGGCCCCAGGCCGCCCCGCTGGTGGCGCTGGTCTTGCTGGCCGCCTGCGACACCCCGCAATCCGTCAGCCGCGAGGCGCAAAGCCCCAATACCGCGCCCCCCCTTGCCGAACATCTCGACGATGGCACCTGCCAGGCCCGCGACCTGCGGCCGGCCGTCTACGAACATGTCATGGGCGAGGTGCAGGTGGTTCAGGCCGAGATCGCCGAGGACGGCACCGTGATCCGCCCACCGATCTACCGCAGGGCCCCCGTGCCCAAGGTGGTGCGCGAACGCGCCGAGATCACCTTCGAGGCCCCCTGCCCCGAAGAGATGACGCCCGAGTTCATTTCCTCCGTACAGCGGGCGCTGGCCGCCCGCGGCTATTTCTCGGGCAATATCTCCGGTAGGATGGACGCGCCGACCACGGCAGCGGTGCGCACCTACCAGTCCGAACGCGGGCTGGAAAGCGCGCAACTCTCGCTGGAAACCGCCCGCGCGCTGGGGCTGGTAGCGGTCGAACTGCCCGAAACCTGACCGCGCGGCCCCACGAAAGGACACCTGACATGAGCAGCATCGGCATCGTCGGAGGCTCGGGGATGCTGGGCCGTGCCATCGCGCAGGCCTGGCTGGACAGCGACGCCGTCGCGCCCGGCGACCTCTGGATCGCCAACCGCAGCGGAACGCGGGGCGATCTGCCCGCCGAGGTCACCGTCACCGACGATCCCGCCGCGCTGGCCGGGGCCTGCGACACGATCCTGATCAGCATCCCGCCCGCCGGGGTGCCCGACCTGCACCTGCCCGCCGGGGACAAGCTGATCTTTTCGGTCATGGCCGCCGTCACGATCGCGGACCTGCAGCGCCTGACCGGCAGCCCCCGGATCATCCGCGCCATGTCCAGCCCCGCCGCCGCGCGGCGGCTGGCCTATTCGCCCTGGGTCGCGGCCCCCGGCGCCAGCGAGGACGACCGCATGGTCGTCCGCCGCCTGCTGTCCGCCTGCGGCACCGAAGACGCGCTCGAGGACGAGGCGCAACTGGATCACTTCACCGCCCTCACAGGGCCGGTTCCCGGTTTCGTCGCCTGGTTTGCCGCCGCCATGACCGAACACGCCGAAGCGCAGGGCATCCCGCCCGAGGCCGCCGACCGCGCCATCCGGCAGCTCTTTCGCGCCAGTGGCGAGATGCTGGCCGAGGATCCGCCCCGCGCCGCGGATCACGTCCGCCAGATGCTCGATTACGCCGGCACCACCGCAGCCGGACTGCAGGTGCTTGAGGACAGCCCCCTGCGCGGCGACATCTCAAAGGCGCTGAGCGCCGCCGCGCAAAAGGCCCGCGACATGCGGCCCTGAACGCCCAGGCCTCCCTCTCCCGGAACGCAAAAGGGGCGGCCCGACAGGCCGCCCCTTGTCATGTCCAAAGGTCTCCGACCGGCTCAGTTCGCCGCCAGGCCCAGCGCCATGAAGCGCGGGTCGCCGCCGCCCCGCCGCACCAGAAGCAGGATCGACTTGCGGCCCTCGTCGCGCGCCTCGGCGATGCGGGTTTCCAGGTCCTCGATGCTGGCCACGGCCTGCTGGCCCGCCTCGGTGATGATGTCACCGGCGCGCAGACCCTTCTCGTAAGCTTCCGAGGCAGGGTCCACGTCCATGACCGCCAGGCCCTGCATGGCTGCGGGCAGGTCCAGCTCACCGCGGATCGCATCGGTCAGCGGGCTGAGCGTCAGGCCAAGCGTTTCCATCTTGGCCGGCGGCTCGTCCGGGGTCGAGGGCGCGGCAGCCGGCACGGCGGTCTGCGCCTCTTCACGGCGGCCCAGCGTGACCTTCAGGGTCTGGGTCTCGCCGTCGCGGTTGACGATCACGCGGACGGTCTTGCCGACCGGCGTATTGGCCACGACACGCACCAGCTGGCGGGTGTCGACCACCTCGACACCGTCGAAGGACACGATCACGTCACCGGCGGCCACACCGGCCTCTTTTGCCGGGCCTTCCGGCACGTCGGACACCAGCGCCCCCTTGGCTTCGGCCAGGTTCAGCGCGTCGGCCATGTCTTCGCTCACGTCCTGGATGCGCACGCCCAGCCAGCCACGGCGGGTCTCGCCGTATTTCTGCAGCTGGTCGACCACGTTGACCACCACGTTCGAGGCCATCGAAAACCCGATACCGATGGAGCCGCCGTTGGGCGACAGGATCGCGGTGTTCACGCCGATCACCTCACCATCCATGTTGAACAGCGGCCCGCCCGAGTTGCCGCGGTTGATGGCCGCATCGGTCTGGATGTAGTCGTCATAGGTGCCCGACAGCGCCCGGTTGCGGGCCGACACGATGCCCGCCGAGACCGAGAACCCCTGGCCCAGCGGGTTGCCCATCGCCATGACCCAATCGCCGACGCGCATGGTGTTGCTGTCGCCAAAGGGCACGGCGGTCAGCGGACGGTCCGCCTCGACCTTGAGCAGGGCAATGTCGGTGTTGGGATCGGTACCGATCAGTTCGGCGGGCAGTTCGAAGCCTTCGAAGAACTCGATGGTGATCTCGTCGGCGCCTTCGATGACGTGGTTGTTGGTGACGATGAACCCGTCTTCGGAAATCACGAAGCCGGAGCCAAGCGCCGAAGAGCGGCGCGGACGGTCGGGGCCGCCACGGTCCTGAAAGTCACGAAAGAAATCTTCGAAGGGCGAGCCTTCGGGCACGATGCCGCGCGGACCGGACCGGCCGGCAACGGTGGTCGAGGTGGTGATGTTGACCACGGCCGGGCTGATCCGTTCGGCCAGGTCGGCAAAGCTGTCCGGAGCGCCGCGGGCCGAGGCCATGAGGGATTGCGAAACGATCAGGAACATCGACAGCGTCGCCAGCCAGAACAGCCTCAGCGGTGTCTTGTTTTCCTGCGTCAGAGCGAGGGATTGCGGTTTCAATGGGGTCTCCTTGTCTCTGCCAGTCAGCAGACGCGCAGGTCACGCGATGCCGCCTGCCTCCTATCGATCAGTGTGACAAACATAGGTGCGCAGGCGCAACACCAAAGGGCTGAAATGCAGCCTCACCGGGTTGTGAGCAGGCGTGCAGGCCGTGGATCGGCGCTTTTCCGCTTTGTGCAGGGGCGGAAGGGGGGGGCGTGCGGGTTGGGGAGACCTGTCAGTTGGAAAAGAAATGAACCGGCCCAGTACCGCCATCTATGGCTCGCACAGCGGACGGCGGCTAAGAGCCCAAATCGACGGATGCTGCAACCTGCGCAAATGTCCGGTCTCAGGATAATGCTGAATTCGGGTGTCAGCGAGTTTCGTTGAGAAACGATAGCAGGCCAGGCTCGTCAGGAAATTGATCTAGTCCATTCAGCGCTTTTCTACGCGCATCAATAGTCTTTCCCAATTGATGCATCGCCCAAACATTCTCCACTAGATGTCGAGGATCCTGTGGGGCTAATTTCATTGCTGTTATGGTCAACGGAAGAGCTTCTTCAGGTTGATCAAGAAAACTGTGAGCCCGCGCAGTGAAATAGAGAGAATCGAGGTTTTCCTCGTCTTGCCGAAGTGCCTCTTGGCAGTCGGCCAGTGCTTGTTTGTACCTTTCCATATCTTGCCTTACGACACAGCGGGAAAGCCAGCCTTGAGCGTGAGTATCACGCTCCAAAACACGCGTGTAAAGTTGCTCTGCATCGGTCAATCGACCTACTTCGCGATAGGTCCATGCGAGCATGCGCATAGTTGAAGTATTTTCGGCCAACGCAAGGCTCGCACCAATGTCCTCGATGCTTTTGGAGTATTCACCGACTTCGCGGAAAGCTATTCCCCGGTTCTCCAAAGCTTCTGCCCTTTCCGCGGTTGTCAGCTCTCCAGTCGCAAGTAGTTTGGAGCATGTTGAGATGCTTTCGGCCGGGTTTTCGTTAGGATTGATCGCAGAACATGAGTTGGCGTCAGCGAAAGCTAAGTGCGGCAGTGCCAAGAAAAATGCGACTTTCAAACGCATAATATTGTCCAAACCGTCAGAACTTGCCCTTACGGGCGGTCTTATCGTCACGCTACAAGTCTTTCGTGCTTATGCCAAACCGGACCTTCATCGGAAGGCATCAAACGGCAGCAAAGTCCGCTTCGCTGACATTTACGCAGAGCGCAAAGATCGACAGCTCCCCCGCCGCAAGACCCAGACCGCCCCCTCTCAGAACAGCCCGCCCCGTGCCAGCCACAGGACGATCAGACCGGTGACCAGCGTCAGCCCGCCCAGCAGGCGGCGCTGTTCCAGGCTCATCTCGCGGAGCGCCTCAAGCAGGCGCTCCACAAGCTGAGGGGCCAGTGCATAGACCAGCCCCTCGATCACGAGGACCATTCCGATCCCCATCAGGATGTCCGCCCCGCTCAATTGTCGACGGGTGCGGCGTCGGCCTCGGGGGCCTCCGGCGCGGGCGCCGGATCGCTCGGTTCCGGGGCCGGGTCGCTGGGCGCCGGGCCTTCGGGGGCCGGGTCCTCGGCGGTTTCCGGTGCAGGCGCGTCGGGCGCCACCGGGCTGGCCGTAGGCGACGGCAGCGTCGGTGCCAGGAACGGATCGCCGGAAGCCACTTCGCTCTTGAAGTAGTTGAAGAACTGGCTGTCCGGCGTCATCACCATCGTCGAGTTGCCGCCCTTCAGCGAGACCTCGTAGGCCTGCAGCGAACGGTAGAAGGCAAAGAACTCGGGGTCCGCACCATAGGCCTCGGCAAAGATCCGGTTGCGCTCGGCGTCGGCCTCGCCTCGGATCACGTTGGCATCCCGGTCCGCTTCGGAGAGCGTCTCGACCACGGTCCTGTCAGCCAGTGCGCGCACGCGCGCCGCCGCCTCGTTACCGCGGGCGCGTTCGTCCGCCGCCTCGCGTTCACGCTCTGCCCGCATCCGGTCAAAGGTGGCGTCAAGGTTCTGCGACGGCAGGTTGGTCTGCTTCAGCCGCACATCCACAACTTCCAGCCCCAGGGAAAGCGCCTCGGCCCGGGCGCTGTCGCGGATCCGGTTCATCAGCTCACGACGATCCTCGGACAGGATCCGGTCCGAAGTGACCTGGTCGGCGCCCAGGACTTCACGGATCTGCGCGTTGAGGATGCCGGTCAGGCGGTCCTCGGCGGTGCGCAGACCGCCCACGCCGACGGCCTGCCGGAACTGGACCACATCGGCGATCCGGTAGCGGGCAAAGGCATCGACTACCAGGCGGCGATCATCCGAGGGCGTGACCTCGATGGTCTGGGTGTCCAGCGACAGGATACGGTCGTCGTAGCGGACAACGTCCTGGATCAGCGGGATCTTGAAGGCCAGACCCGGCTCTTCCTTGACGGCCCTGATCTGGCCGAACTGCAGCACCAGGGCCTTTTCCCGTTCATCAACCACGAAGATCGACGACAGGAAGACCACGATGGCGATCACGAAGACCGGCAGGAGATAGGTTACCTTGCGCATCACTGGTCACCTCCGCTGTTGCGACGCAGCTCGTTGAGCGGCAGGTAGGGCACCACGCCGCCACCGGCACCGCCGCCGCTGGTCACGGTATTGTCGAGGATCATCTTGTCCACGTCGCCCAGCACCTTTTCCATCGTCTCGATGTAAAGACGGCGGCGCGTCACTTCGGGCGCCAGCGCGTATTCCTCCTGAACAGAGGTAAAGCGCGCGGCCTCACCAACCGCCTGGTTGACCACCTGGGCGCGATAACCCTCGGCTTCTTCGCGGATCTCGGCGGCCTTGCCTCGGGCCTCGGCCACGACGCGGTTGGCATAGGCGTCGGCCTGGCGTTCCAGCCGGTCACGTTCCTGTTCCGCCGCCTGGACGGCGCGGAAGGCGTCGATGACCTCGCGCGGCGGGTCGGCGGTGTCGAGGTTGATCCGGACGATGCTGATGCCGGATTCGTACTCGTCCAGCGTCGCCTGGATCTGTTCACGCGCGCTGTCGGCAATGGCGCCCCGGTCGCGGTTGAGGATCGGCGCCAGGTTGGACGCGGCGATGATCTCGCGCATGACCGATTCAGACACCGCCTGCACGGTCAGCTGCGGGTCGCGGATGTTGAACAGCAGTTGCGCCGGGTCCGAGATGTTCCAGACCACCTGGAAATCGATGTCGACGATATTCGCATCGGTGGTCAGCATCAGCCCGTCGTTGCCGCCACGGCCGCCGCCAATCGTCTCGGTCCGTTCCGAGGTCACGTTGACCACCTCGTAGGTGACAAAGGGCCAGGGGGCGAAGTTCAGGCCCGGGTTGCCGACGGCGAATTCACGCCCCAGCAACAGCTCGACCGATTTTTCTTCGGGCCGCACGGTGTAGAAGCTGCCAAAGGCCCAGAGACCCAGCAGGATCGCAACACCGATGGCCACGGTTCCGCGGGTCAGGCCGGGTCCACCCGAGCCACCGCTGCCGCCGCCGTTGCTGCCATTGCCGCCGCCGCGACCGCCCATCAGGACGCGCAGCCGCTCCTGGCCCTTCTTCATCAACTCGTCGATCTCGGGCATCTGGTTGTCGTCGGGACGGCGGCCACCGCCGCCACCGCCGTTGGGCGGACGATGGCCGTTGCCACCTCCGCCCTGGTTGCCACCGCCGCCCCCCCAGGGGCCGCCGCTGTTACCTGCCATGAACTTCGGTCCTTCCTCGTCTGTCGGATTGCCTTGTAACCTGTGCGCCCCGGCTGCGAATTCAAGCGCTCCGCATCGGATTGCGCATGGTCACGATCTCTTCGGACATGGTCGGATGCACCGCCACCGTCCGGTCAAAGTCTTCCTTGGTCGCGCCCATCTTGATCGCGATGCCCGCCAGCTGGATCATCTCGCCCGCGCCGGGCGCGACGATGTGACAGCCCAGCACCTTGCGCGTGGCCTTCGACACGATCAGCTTCATCAGCACCCGGTCGGGCCGGTCGGCAAAGGCGGTCTGCATCGGCCGGAACGAGGTACAATAGACCTCGATTTCCTCCTGGTCCCGCGCCGCCTCCTCGCTCAGGCCCACCGTGCCCATCTCGGGCTGGGTAAAGACCGCCGAGGGGATCAGCTCATGATCCACCGGCGTCGGGTTGCCCTTGAACACCGTTTCGACAAAGGCCATGCCCTCGCGGATCGCCACCGGCGTCAGGTTCACCCGGTCGGTCACGTCACCGATCGCATAGACCGAGGGCACCTTGGTCTGGCTGTAGGCATCGACCTCGATGGCGCCGTTGCGGCTCAGGCCGATGCCCAGCTCCTCCAGCCCCATGTCCGCCGTGTTGGGCGCGCGCCCCGTGGCAAAAAGCACGGCGTCGAAGTCGCGGATATTGCCGTTGGTCGCCTTGACCCGGATCGGTCCGCTGCCCGGCGCATCCTCATGGGCACCGCCGAACTGGCTCGCCTCGACCGGCGCCGCCTCCATGCCCTGCGCCTCGGGGCTGTCGGCGCGGTGCATCTCGACGATGTTCGTGCCGGTGTGCAGGTCGATGCCGCGTTCCTTCATCGCATCGGCGATCAGCCCGCGCGCTTCTTCGTCGAAGCCACGCAGGATCTGCGCCCCGCGATAATACTGCGTCACCTCGACCCCCAGCCCGTGCAGGATGCAGGCGAATTCGCAGGCGATATAGCCGCCCCCCACGATCAGCACCGACCGCGGCAGCCGCTCCCAGTGAAAGATGTCGTCCGAAACCTGTCCCAGGTGCGCGTTGGGCATGTCGGGCCGCACCGGGCGCCCGCCGCTGGCGATCAGGATGTGTTTCGCGGTCTTCACCTCGCCATTCGACAGCTCGACCGTATGCGCATCCTTGAGCCGCGCCCGCGCGTCAAAGCTTTCCACGCCCGACCCGGACAACAGCTTGCGATAGACACCCTCCAGCCGGTCCAGCTCGGTCTTCAGCTGGGCATGGAACCGGCTCCAGTCAAAGGCGCCATCGGCAATGTCCCAGCCATAGGCGCGCGCTTCGGCGGGCATGTGGGAATACTCGCTGGCAAAGACCATGAGCTTCTTGGGCACGCAGCCCCGGATCACGCAGGTGCCGCCGTAACGGTCCATCTCGGCCAGACCCACCTTCGCGCCCGCCTCGCCCGCCGCCACCCGGGCCGCGCGCACGCCACCCGATCCGCCGCCGATGACAAAGAGATCATAGTCGAAATCGCTCATCCATCGCTCCTGCAATACCGCGGGCCAAGGTATTTCACATGGACCCCGCGATGACCAGACGGCGATTTTGCCGGCAGGCCGCGTGGGTCCCGGCAGATGACCTTGACCATGCAACGCCCGCTCCCACATCCTGCGCCGTAAGGACTGACAAGTTTCCGGAACGCTGGGATGATCGACGGGCTCTACATTCTCCTCGGACTGGCGGCGATGGTCGTCGGAGGCGACCTCCTGGTGCGCGGCTCCGTGGCCGTGGCGCGCGGGCTGCGCGTGCCGCCGATGATCATCGGGCTGACCCTTGTCGGCTTCGGCACCTCCGCGCCCGAGCTTGTCACCAGCCTGCAGGCCGCGCTCTCGGGATCGCCGGGCATCGCCGTCGGCAACGTACTGGGCAGCAATATCGGCAACGTGCTCTTGATCCTCGGGATCGCGGCACTGGTTAGCACCATCGCCGTCGACCGTCGGGCGCTGATGCGGGATGGCACGATGCTTTTGCTGGCGACGGGGCTGGCTCTCTGGGCCTTGACCAGCGGCGAGATCGGGCGTCTTGCAGGGGCCGGTTTCATCGTTGTCCTGGGTGCCTATCTGACCGCCACCCTGGTTGCCGAGCGCCGCCGCAGCACCGCTGCCGGGGCCGTCTACATGGGTGAGGCCGACCTGTTGCCCACCCGCCCGCAGCGACTTTGGCCCGCGATTTTGATGGCGCTGGCGGGGCTGGCGCTGACCATCTTCGGCGCCCGCCTGCTGGTTGGCGGCGCGGTGGGCCTGGCCGCTGCGGCAGGCGTGTCCGAAACCCTGATCGGCCTGACGATCGTCGCCATCGGCACCTCGACGCCGGAACTCGTGACCTCGGTCATGGCGGTGCGCAAGGGCGAAGGCGAGGTCGCCTTCGGCAACATCATCGGCAGCAACATCTTCAACCTGCTCGGCATCCTCGGCGTGACGGCGCTGGTTGCGCCCGTCCAGGTCCCGGCAGAGGTGCTGGAACTGGATATCTGGGTGATGCTCGAAACAACCCTGTTGTTGCTTCTCTTTGCCGTCACCGGCGCGCGCGTCTCGCGCGGCGAGGCGGCGGTGCTGCTGGCGGGATACGCGGCCTACCTCGGTTGGCTCATCCTTCAGGCCTGATCGGCTCCTGCGACCACGCGTCCATTGCCGCCCCCACCCCGGCAGGCGTAGCTCTTTGCCCATGAAACCCAAGCTGCTGACCACCCTGCCCGGCTATTCGCGGGCCGATCTGACGCGCGATGCGCTGGCGGGCGTGACCGTGGCGATGGTCGCCCTGCCGCTCAGCCTGGCCATTGCCATCGCCTCGGGCGCCGATCCCGCCAGCGGGTTGGTCACGGCCATCATAGGCGGCTTTCTCGTTTCGGCCCTCGGTGGCAGCCGGGTGCAGATCGGCGGGCCGACCGGGGCCTTCATCGTCGTGGTCTTCGCCACCATCGCCCAGCATGGCTATGACGGGCTGGTGCTGGCAACGCTCATGGCGGGGGTGATCCTACTGGTGGCGGGCGCCCTGCGCGCCGGGCGGCTGATCGCCCTGGTGCCCGAGCCCGTCATCAACGGCTTTACCATCGGCATCGCCATCATCATCGCCACCAGCCAGTTGAAGGACCTTTTCGGCCTGACGATGGAGGAGGTTCCGGCCGAATTCCTGCCCAAGCTCGCCGCGCTCTGGGCCGCGCGCGAGACGATGAACACCGCCGCGCTGGCCTCGGGCCTGGCAACGATGGGGCTGATCGTTCTGCTCCGCCGCCTCTGGCCGCGCTTTCCCGGCTTGATCCTCGCCGTGGGCGCGGTCTCTGCCACGGTCGCGCTTTTGGCCCTGCCGGTCGACAGCATCGCCAGCCGCTTCGGCGCCCTGCCCCGGGGCCTGCCCATGCCCGCCTTGCCGGAAATCACCCTGGCGCGGGTCACGGAACTGCTGCCCTCTGCCTTTGTCATCGCCTTCCTGGCCGGAATCGAGTCGCTGCTCTCGGCGATGGTGGCCGACCGCATGATCGCGGGCCGCCACCGCCCCAATGCCGAGATGCTGGCCCAGGGCGCCGCCAACATCGGGTCGTCGCTCTTTGCCGGGCTGCCGGTCACCGGCGCCATCGCCCGCACCGCCACCAACGTCCGCGCCGGGGGACGCACGCCCGTCGCCGGGCTGGTCCATGCGCTGACCATTCTCGTGGTGATGTTCCTCGCCGCCCCGCTGGCCGGCGGCATGGCCATGCCCGCGCTTGCCGGCCTGCTGATCCTGACCGCCTGGAACATGTCCGAGCCGCACAAATGGCGCAGCTACCTGTCAGAGCGTCCCTCCGACGTCGCGCTCCTGCTGCTGACGCTGGTACTGACGGTGCTGACCGATCTGACCGTGGCGATCGCGGTCGGCGTCGGGCTTGGTCTCGCCCTGCGGCTGGCGCGGCGCGATGTGCCCCCGGCGGAGTGGGACCCCAGGGACCGCTAGACGCGTTGCCTCGGCGCCGCGTCCCGGGGCAGGCTGCTCGAGACGCGCGGATCATGAAAACGCGCGGCAAAGCGCCGGTTGATTCAAGTCAATGTACTCCCCTGTCCGCTCTGTTTCACTCCCCTGCACACCGCTGGCGTTCCGCTGCAACAACGTGAGCCCGTTTGGCGGTCACTCGATACAGGAGTTTACCTTACGAAAAGTCGAAACAGGTTTCTCGGATCGGTAAGTGGTTTGCTCATTGCGTTTTCCGCGGCCGTCGTTCTGACGACCGCATCGGTGTCACCCGATGTCGCATACGCCCAGGGTAACGGCGGCGGAGGCGGCGGCGGAGGTGCTGGCGGCGGTGGCGGTGGTGCTGGCGGCGGCGGTGCCGGGCCCGGCGACCGTGGCCCGGACAAGGATCTGGGCGTTATCTTCCGCGACATCACCGGCGGCGGAGGCGGCAACGCACCTGTTGTCGTCACCGACGAGGCCGAACGCGGGACCGGTCGCCCGGCAACGGCGGGACCCGCCAGTGGCGGCGGCGGCGGTGGCACCGCAGGCGGCCCGCCGGCGAATACCGGTCCGGACAAGGGCGATCTCTTCGGCGACCTCTGGGTGATCCTGCGCGACGAGAACGGCGTTCCGATCCTGACGGACGACGGGTTTGTTCAGCCGCTCGACGCCGAGGGCAACCTGATCGCACTCGACGAAGAGGGGCATCCGCTCGACGAGACCCTGACGGTCGAGGTCGAACTTGGGCGGCTGAATGTCGGTCGCGCCCCCGACAAGGTCCTGGATACCCGGGCCGCCGAAGTGATCGAAGTGCTGTCCAGCGCGACCGCGATCACCACGGATGCCGCGGGGCGCCTGGTGCTGACGCTCGATGGCGTTGAAAAGACCATCGACTCGCCGCTGGAAAACCTGGCGATCTACGTGTCTCTCCTGACCACAGGCAGCATTCCGGGCCTTACGCCCGATGACCTGGTCGGGACGGAGTTCGATTTCCTGGTCGACGGAACGTTCACCACCGCGGACATCGAGGCCGCTGCCGCGTTCCTCGCAGCCGCGACGGACAAGACCGGTGCGTTCACCTCCGACGAGATCGCCTACATCGACGCCTTCCTCGGGATCAATACGACCACCTCCGGCGACGTGACCTATTCGGTGATCGACTACTCGGATTTCTCCTATGACCGGTCCGACACCTACGATGGTTTGACAGCCTCCGTTCTGGTCGAGCAGGACGACGGGTCCTTCGTGGTCGAAACCGTCGATATCTACGACACGGTGTTCGGGGGAACCGATGCCTCGGACTCCGGCTCGCTGGATGCCTTCACTCTGGCCGCGGATGACGCGCGGGCAGTGATCGAATTCATCCACGAATACGCCGTGCCTGAATCGATGGAATGAAACCGACCGGCCGGGCTGTCACCCGACTGCCCGGCCGCTTTGTACAAAATGCTGGAAACGGCGTACG
>NZ_JARAMO010000270.1:0-3629 GCF_028807275.1 Mameliella sp. AT18 | reverse complement strand
ACCGACCCGGCGGGCAACACCGGCCTCGATGCCACGGATACCGCTGTCAAGGACGCCCAGATCCCGACCGCCACCCTGGCCGGACCGCTGGAGGCACAAGCCGATCCCTTCCCGGTGACGCTGACCTTCTCCGAGGACGTGACGGGCTTTGCCCTGACCTCGGTCCAGATCACCAACGGCACGGCGTCTCTGCTGACCGGCAGCGGTGCGGATTACGGCTTTACCGTCACGCCGGACCACGACGGTCCGGTGGAAATCTCGGTCGATGCGGGCGCCGCGGCGGATGCGGCGGGCAACCTCGCCACCGCGGCCGCGCCGATCACCGTGACCGCCGACCTGACCGGCACACCGAACCCAACCCCGCTGCCCGATGCGGATGGCGACGGCATCCCGGACCTGTTCGAAACCGGCGACCGTGACGGCGATGGCATCCCCGATGACCAGGACTTCGACCCGCAGGGCTATTTCTACTGCGAGGATGACGGCCGCATCATCCCGGGCGGCGGGTTCACCGTCACCGGGCCATCGGGGTCCAACAGCACGCTGGGCACCACGAACTTCATCAACATCACCCGGGACGGATCGACGGGCGAACTCCAGTGGTTCGCGCTGCGCCCCGGCACCTATAGCATGTCGCTGGTCTATCCGACCGCCGTCGGTATCCCCAGCACCACGCGCACCTCTTCGGGCACGCTGGACCTGACGTCGCTCTTGCCGTCGAACCCCGGGGTCATCGGCTCGTCCGAGGACGGCGCGACCGGCTTCCTGGCGGACACCTCGCTGGCGGCCAACCCGGCGTTCTACACCAGCTTCGTGATCGAACCGGGGGATCCCTATGTCATCGGCAACAACATCCCGATGACCCAATGCGCCGAAAACGCGGTCACGCTGAGCGCGGCCACCGATGGTGCAGAGGCCAATACCGGCACCCCCACCGACGTGACCTTCACCCTGACGCAGGCGCGTGTCTCGACCCAGGACACGGTGATCAGCTACAGCGTCGGCGGAACCGCCACCTCGGGCGCGGATTTCACCGCGCTGTCGGGCACGGCGACGATCCCGGCGGGTGCCCTCTCGGTCACCATCACAGTTCCGGTGCTGGAAGACGGCGACATCGAAGGCCCGGAAACCGTTGTCCTGACGGTCAACGGCCTGGTCTCGGGCGACCTGACGACCCTGCTGGGCAGCACGCTGACCCAGACCGCGACCATCGCCGACGATGACTTTGCGGATATCGCCGTGACCAATGTCGATCTCACCACCAACGAGGGCGGCGGCGACGATGCCACCATGACCTTCGTCCTGCTGGGGGCGCCGACCGCGCCGGTCACGCTCAGCTTTGCGGGCGACAACCAGTGTACGGTCGCCCCGGCCACGATCACCTTCACCGCGGCCAACTACGCCACGCCGCAGGCGCTGACGATCCGGGCCATCGACGACGAAAAGGTCGAAGGGACGCACAGTTGTCAGCCCACGGCCACCGTGGCCTCGGTGGATACGCGCTATGACGGTGCGCCTCTGCCGCTGGCCGCCGTGACCATCACCGACGACCTTGTCGACCAGATCCGCGAACCGCTGACGGAAATCCTTGAGGATGACCTTTCGGAAACCATCGACACCCAGTCGCGGGCCTTCAGCCGCATGGCAAAAGGCGCTCTGGATCGGCTGCAGGCGGGCCGTGACCTGCCCTGTGGCACGCTTCAGGCCTTTGACGTCGACGGCAGCATCCAGATCCAGGATGCCACCGGCAACGCGCACGGCACCTTCGGCAGCGATCGCTACAACTGTGCCTCCGGCAGCCGAGAGATCCTCGACGGGACCTTCTCGCTGAACAAGACCGAGGACACGGGCGTGCAGGCTCTGCTGCAGTTCGCCTGGCAGAAGGAACGCTTCACCAGCGACACCTCCATCGCGGGCTACTTCCTGGGCGGCTACTACAGCCGGACGGATGTCAGCGGGCTGGGGGACGGCTCGATCGACGGGTTCGGAGTCAACGGCGGTGTCTACGGTGCCCGCGGCTTTGGACAGGGCCTCTTCCTGGACTACTACATGGCCGGGGCCGCCGGGCGGCACAGCTTCGACATCGACTTTGACGCGGCCACCGCGCCGATCAACGCAACCGGCGACTACAGCTACCTGGCAGGCTTCGCGGGCGTCGGCATCTCGGGGCAGCGCGAATTCGACGGCTTCGTGATGAAACCGCGCGTCGGCCTCGACCTGGCCTATGCCCGGGCAGGGGACGCGGATGTGACGGCCCGCCAGATGGGCCTGACCCACACCGGCGCGATCCGGCTGGATGACTTCCAGGGCGCCCGCGCCACGGCGGAAATCCGATTCGAAAGCCTGGGCGCGCCCGGCGGGGCAGAGGCCCTGGCCGACCAGATGCGCACCGCCTTCACGCCGCGCCTGTCCTGTACCCTGTCCTCCTACGAGGACGAGGCGGACTGTGGCCTGGGCCTGGCCCTGGCCTGGGAGCGCCGGGACATCGCCAGCGGCATGACCTGGGGGCTGGAGGTGGACGTCGAGAAGATCGACGAAACCCGCCGGTTCACCTTCAACATCAAGCGCGAGCGCCCGATTGCCAATGGTCTCGGCTCGGTGGTGACGCGGCTCTCGATGCCGGCGCAGCAGACACTGCAACTGGAACACGGGCTGCAGCTGGACTTCTGAGGAAGGACGGTCCGATCAGCGACCCGATCAGGAAACGGCCCGGCGGTCATCGCCGGGCCGTTTTCAGTTCTCGAAACAGGTGGCGCGGCCATCCTGCGCGATCAGCGCGGCACCGTCCATGATCGCCTGTGCACGCCGGTTGAGCGCGGCACTGGGCCGATCCGCCGCGCGCGCCTTGGGGTTCGGCAGGACAGCGGCCAGAAGGGCCGCCTGCCGCGGGCTCAGGTCTCTTGGCGCCACGCCGAAATAGTGTCGCGCCGCGGCGTCCACGCCAAAGACCCCTTCGTCGAACTCGGCCACGTTCAGGTAGACCTCGAGGATACGCCGCTTGGGCCAGAGCGCCTCGACCAGCGGGGTCATCAGAGCCTCCAGCGCCTTGCGGAGATAACTGCGCGCCTGCCAGAGGTAGACGTTCTTGACCACCTGCTGGGATATCGTGCTGCCGCCGCGCCGGGCGCCATCCTCGATCGCGGCACGGATCGCGCCCATGTCGAACCCCCAGTGGGTGCAGAAATTCGCGTCCTCCGCCGCCACGGCAGAGCGCAGCATCACCGGCGCGATTCCCTCCACCTCGACCCAGCTGCGTTCCACCCCGCCCAGACGCCGCGCCTCGGACCAGATGGTATGGGTGACGGGCGGGTTGATGACCCGGAACAGCAGCACCACCAGCACCGCGAACACCGCCGCGCCCAGCAACGCCCGCAAGAGCCAGCGCCGCAGAAAGGCCAGCGGGCGGGGGCGTTGTACCGCCTTGCCCTTCGTCTTGCGCTTGCGCGCCGGTTTCTTCGCCTTGGTCGCCATGCCTGATCTCTACCCCAGCGGCGCGGCGGCGCCAATCTCCGGAAAGCGGGGGCTCTGCCCCCGTCGCGCCAGGGCGCGACTCCCCCGAGGTATTTTCGAAACCAAAGAAGCCCGGGCGCACCTCCTGCCCTTCTTTGGTTTTCCAAGTACCTCGGGGG
>NZ_JARAMO010000269.1:0-21008 GCF_028807275.1 Mameliella sp. AT18 | reverse complement strand
CTGCACCACAAGTATTTCGAGGTGAACTACGGCGACGGCATCGTGCCCTTCGACGCGCTGTTCGGCACCTGGCACGACGGCACCAAACAGGCAGACGAAAAGATGAAGGCGCGTTTCCGGGACAAGAAGGCCCGCGCAAACGCCCGGAAAGGCGGCATGCCCGCCGAATAAGGAGCGACCCGCCCAGGCGTGCGAGGAGGCACCCGGGCGATCCGCAAAATCCATCACGACTGACCAATGCCGTCCGACCGACGACGGCAAACAGGGGAGGAGACCCTAAATGAAACTGAGCACGTTCCTTGCGACCACCGCCGCCCTCGCCATCGGCGCATCGGCCGTCTACGCCGAAGGCGCGGACATCTTCGTAATCGGCGGCAAGCCCGACGATCCGTTCTGGTCGATCGTCAAGCGCGGCGCCGAAGACGCGGCCCTCGTGGTCGAGGCACAGGGCGGCTCTGTCACCTGGCTGGGCCCGCAGAACTACGACAACCTCGGCGTGGACGCGGCGGAACTGATCCGCCAGGCCATCGACCAGGGCGCCGATGGCGTCGTCGGCCCGAACTGGGTGCCCGAGGCGATGGACCCGGCCTTTCAGGCGGTCGTGGACGCGGGCATCCCGCTGGTCATCTACAACGCCGGCGGCCTCGAGGCCGCCGACCGGCTGGGCGCGCTGAACTACGTCGGCGCGGTCGACTACCTGGCCGGTGTCGCCGGCGGCGAATGGCTGGGCAACAACGGCGGGACCGTCGGGCTCTGCGTCAACTCGCTGCCCGGCGCGGCCAATATCGAGGATTACTGCAACGGGTTCGCCGAGGGCATGGAGAACACCGGCCACACCGCGACCACCCTGCCCCTGCCCGCGACCGCCCAGGGCAACGTGACCGCCGTGGCCCAGGCCGTGCGCGCGCACCTGCTGCAGAACCCGGACATCAACGCCGTCTTCGCCACCGCGAACCTCGATGCCGTCGGCATCGTCCAGGGCATCCAGCAGGCGGGCAAGGCCGGCCAGGTGCAAATCTGCGGCATCAACTTCGACGAGGCGATCCTGACCAACATCAAGAGCGGTCAGCAGGCCTGCGCCATCGACCAGCAGGGGTATCAGCAGGGTTTTTACGCCGTGTCGATCCTGAACGGTCACATCAACTACGGCCTGTCGATCCCGACCCGCGAGATCCTGACCGGCCCCGGCGTCGTCGATGCGTCGAACATCGACGCGACCATGCTGGGCGCAGGCAAGGGCACGCGCTGAGCGCCCCCACGGGCACCGGGCCGCGCCGCCACGCGCGGCCCATCCTTCACGAAAAACGGGAGGCCGGGCGCCTTTGACGCGACCGGAACGGGAGAGACATGTCACCTGACGCGCCAAGAACCAGCGGCCCAGCCGCGAGCATCGGCAACCTGATCCGCCGGCCTGAGTTCGGAACCATGATCGGGACGATCGTCGTCTACGTCTTCTTTGCCAGCCTCGGCGGCAAGGTGTTTCTCGGCGCGCCCGGCTGGTCCGCCTTCCTGACGATGGCGGCCGAGGTCGGCATCATCGCCCTGCCCGTCGGCCTGCTGATGATCGCCGGAGAGCTGGACATTTCCGTGGGCGCCGTCGTGCCCGCCGCCGCGCTGACCTGCGCGTTGGTGTCCGGCCACTACGATCTGCCCACCTGGTACGGCGTCCTTGCCGGGCTCGCGGTCGGGCTGATGATCGGTTTCATCAACGGCTACCTGGTGTCGCGTACCGCGATCCCCTCGCTCATCATCACCATCGGCACGATGTTCGGCACCATGGGCCTGACCCTGGGACTAACGGTGCTGATCGCGGGATCGACCGGGGTCTTCATGACGCCCGACCCGGTGGCCAAGCTGATGCTGGGCGAGTCCATCAACTTCATGTTTCGCGTCACCATCTTCTGGTGGCTGGGCTTTGCCCTGGTGATCTACTACCTGCTGCATGTCGCGCCCTGGGGGAACTGGGTCTTTGCCTTGGGCGGCGACCGCGACAGCGCGCGCAATGCCGGCATCCCGATCCGCCGTGTGACCATCAGCCTCTACATGCTCAGCGGTTTTGCGGCGGCCTTTGTCGGCGTCAGCCAGGTGCTGACCTTCGGCAGCGCGCAGGTCGCGGCGGGACAGGCCTTCATCTTCAATTCGATCATGTGCGTGGTCATCGGCGGCGTGCTGCTGACCGGTGGCGCCGGGTCGGTGGTGGGCATCGTGCTGGGCACACTGACCTTTTCCATCGTCAACCAGGGCATCTTCTTCAGCGGACTCGATCCGAACTACGGCAGCATCATCATCGGGGCGCTCCTGCTGATCGCGGTGATGTCCAACGACACCTTCCGCAAGCTCGCCCTGAGCTACGCGACCAAGAAGTGAGGCCGGGACCATGACAGACCTCTTCGGAACCTTCCTGCGCAAGCCCGCCGCGGGCGCCATCCTCAGCCTGGTCGGCGTGATCGCCTTCTTCGTGATCTTCGGCGGCGTGGACCTGGGCAAACTGGCGGGCGCCGCCAGCTGGGTGAACTTTGCAGCCAACCTCGGGATCGTGGCCATCCCGGTGGGCATGCTTATGATCGCGGGCGAGCTGGACATCTCGATCGGGGCGATGATCCCGGCGGGGTCGATGACCACCGCCATCGTCTCGGGCCATTACGAACTGCCCATGGCCGTCGGCATGATCTGCGCGCTGGGTCTGGGCGTGATCGTGGGCACGATCAACGGCGTGCTGGCCAATCGTACCACGGTCCCCTCGCTGATCATCACGCTGGGCACGCTGGTCGCCATGCAGGGTGTCGTCCTGGCCGCCGCCAAGATCCTGACCGGCAAGGCCAGCGTCGCGCTGACCGCCCCGGACTGGGCCAAGTTCACCTTTGGCCAGCTGATCGGCGGCAGCCACCAGGTCATCATCCTGTGGTGGATCGCGCTGGCGCTGGTCCTGTGGTTCGTGATGCATGCCACGCGCTACGGCAACTGGATCTTCGCGATGGGCGGCGACAAGGACAGCGCCCGCAACGCCGGCATTCCCGTCCGCCAGATGACCGTCGCGCTCTTCATCCTGTCAGCCACGGCCGCCAGCTTTACCGGCATGTGCCAGGCGATCCTGTTCAATTCGGCCCAGGTCTCGGGCGGCATGAACATCATCTTCAACGTGATCGTCAGCGTCGTCGTCGGCGGCACCCTGCTGACTGGCGGCTTTGGCTCTGTGGCCGGGATCTTCTTTGGCACGCTCACCTTCGCGGTGGTCAACCAGGGCATCTACTTTACCCAGATCGACCGCAACTGGTCGAACCTGATCATCGGAGTGATGCTGCTGGTGGCCGTCGCCATGAATGAAAACTTCCGGACCCTGGCGATGACCGCCGTCCGCAAGAAGAAACCCGCTTGAGAGGGAGGCCCGGACCAATGGCTGACAAGACCCCCGTGATCGAACTTCGCAATGTCGACAAGAGTTTCGGCCCCATCGATGTGTTGCATGAAATCTCGCTCAAGGTGAACGAGGGCGAGGTGCTCTGCCTGCTGGGCGACAATGGCGCCGGCAAGTCGACGCTGATCAAGACACTGGCCGGCGTGCATCAACCCACCCGCGGAGAGATCCTGCTGGACGGACAGCCGGTGCGCTTTTCCCGGCCCAAGCAGGCACAGGAAATGGGCATTGCCACGGTGCACCAGTTCGGCGGCACCTTTCCCCTGATGTCCATCGGGCGCAGCTTTTTCGCCGGAGTCGAACCGACCCGGGGCTGGGGGCCGTTCAAGGTCTACGACCGCAAGACCGCCAACCGGATCGCCGTCGAGGCAGTTCAGAACTTCGGCATCACCCGCATCGACGACGGCGACCGCCTGGTCGGCGGCCTGTCGGGCGGCGAACGGCAGTCTCTGGCCATCGCCCGCGCGGTGCATTTCGGCGCCCGCGTGCTGATCCTCGACGAACCGACCGCCGCGCTGGGGGTGAAACAGGCCGCCCATGTCCTGCGCATCGTGAACGAGGCCAAGCGGCGCGGGCTGGCGGTGATCTTCATCACCCACCAGGTCATGCACGCGATGGCCGTGGGCGATCATTTCGCCGTCCTGATCCGTGGCGCCATCGCCGCCGACTTCCGCAAGGGCGAGAAGACCCGCGAGGAAATCGCCGACCTGATGGCCGGTGGCGAAAGCATGGCCGACCTGGAATCCAGCATCGAAGGCTACATGGAAAGCCATGACGGCCATGTGCCGCCGCCGGTGCACTGAGGTCTTTCACATCATGCAAACGCCCTCGTGGCGTTTGACGGCAACGCGTTCGCGGGCATCCTTCGCGAACCCAATATCATGACGGAGCACAAGATGAGCATTCGCATCGCCGTGATCGGCGCGGGACTGATGGGGGCCGATCACGCCGCAATCGTGGCAGAGGATCTGCCCGGGGCCACCCTTCAGCTGGTCTGCGACATGGACGCCGCCCGCGCGCGCGCGGTGGCTGACAGGCTGGGCGCCTCCGATGTCTCGACCGATCCAGAGGCCGCCATCACCCGAGACGATGTCGACGCGGTCATCATTGCCAGCCCCGATTTCACCCATGCGCCGCTCAGCACGGCCTCTATCCGCGCGGGCAAGCGGGTGCTCTGCGAGAAACCCCTGTCGCAATCGCCACAGGAATGCATCGAGGTCATGCAGGCCGAAGAGGCCGCCGGGGCGAAACACGTCATGCTGGGCTTCATGCGCCGCTACGACCAGTCCTACGTCGAGATGAAAGAGGCGCTGACAGGCGGCCAACTGGGTCGCGCGCTGATGATGCACAACTTTCATCGCAACGTGGAAACCCCGGCGGCCGATTTCACCGGCGCGATGGCGATCACCAATTCCGCGCCGCATGAGTTCGACGTGGTCCGCCACGTCCTGACCTGCGACTACACCGCGATCTCTGCCTACCAGCCCCGGCGATCGGATTCCGTGGTGGCCCCGGTCGTCATGGTGCTGGAAACCGATGACGGCCAGCTTGTGACCATCGAGGTCAACAACAACGCCGCCTATGGCTACGACGTGCGTGCGGAACTGGTGGGCGAGCAGGGCAGCATCGCCACGAACAACGTCGCCTACACCCGCACCGACATGAAACTGGCCGCCGCCACCCGCTACGAGGCCGACTGGCGCGGGCGCTACCACGAGGCCTACGTCCGCCAGAACCGCGACTTCCTGCGCTTTGTCGAAACCGGCGCCTTCCCGGCGACGGCTGCGGATTGCTGGGACGGCTACTGCGCCGCGCAGGTCGCGCAAACCGGCGTCACCGCGCTGGAAACAGGTCGGAAATGCGCGGTCGAGATGATCGCCAAACCGGAGTTCTACGCATGAAACTAGGCTTTGTCTCCGACAGTCTCGGCGCCATGTCGCTGGACGACATGCTGGCCCATGCCCGGCGCATGGGTGTATCCGGCATCGAGGTGAACACCTGCGGCTGGACCACCGCACCGCATTTCGACCTGGCCAAGATGCTGGGCAATAGCGCCGCGCAAAAGGCCTATCGACAGAAATTCGCGGATCACGGGCTGGAGATCATCAGCCTGAATGCAAACGGCAACCCGCTGCATCCCACCGACCGGACCCAGGGGGATGCCCTGCTGGACACGATACGCACCGCCGGCGAAATGGGGATCGAGACGGTCTGCACCATGTCCGGCCTGCCCGCGGGCGCACCCGGCGACACCATGCCGAACTGGGTGGTCTCCTCCTGGCCGCCGGAGACGCAGGAGATCCTGCGCTTTCAATGGGACGATGTGCTTTTGCCGTTCTGGGAGGGCGTCGCCGCCGTCGCCCGCGAAAGCGGCGTGAAACGGATCGCGCTGGAGCTGCACGGCAACCAATGCGTCTACAACGTGCCCTCGCTGTTCAAGCTGCGCGAGGCCATCGGCCCGGTGATCGGCGCCAACCTGGACCCCAGCCACCTGATGTGGATGGGCGCCGACCCGCTGGTCGCCGCCGAGGCGCTGGGAGAGGCCATCTACCACGTCCACGCCAAGGACACGCTTCTGAACGCGCCGGTGCAGGCGACGACTTCGCTGCTGGAAAACGGCTCACTCATGGATATCCCGGCGCGCAGCTGGTCCTACATCACGCTGGGTTTCGGCCACGGCGAGGAATGGTGGCGGCAGTTCTGCTACCGGCTGCGGATGGCGGGTTACGACGGCTGGCTGTCGATCGAACACGAGGACGTCCTGCTGAACGCGCTCGAAGGATTGGAGAAATCCGTGGCGCTCCTGCAGAACGTGATGCCCTCGGCCCCGGCCGATTTCAAACCGCAGGAGATCTGAGCCAATGCCCCGCGACTACAGCCTGACCGGGCCGGATGCCCGCCGCGCCGTCGATGCGGGGCTGGTGACCGAGGACTGGTACAGAACGCCCATCGACCGCAAGCAGATGAAGGCGCTGATGAAACGTGCCGATCAGCCCGCCATCCGCGACACGGTGATCCTGTTCGGGCTGATGGTGGGCCTTGCGGGGATCGCCATCGCTCTGATGCCGTCCTGGTGGTCCGTGCCCTTCTGGCTGGCCTATGGCGTGCTTTATGGGTCGGCGATGGACTCGCGCTGGCACGAATGCGGGCACGGCACCGCCTTCAAGACGCGCTGGATGAACCAGCTTGTCTACCAGGTCGCCTGTTTCTGCATGATGCGCGACCCGTGGTGCTGGAAATACAGCCACGCCCGGCACCATTCCGACACGATCATCGTGGGCCGCGATCCGGAAATCGCCATCATGCGGCCGGTCCTGGCGCTCAGGGTCGCCTCTAACCTTCTGGGGCTGGTCGATGTGCCCGACGGGCTGCGCCGCATGGTCGTCCATGCCTCTGGCCGGATGCTGCCGGACGAGGAGACCTATGTCGAAGCCGTCTTTTACCCGAAAACCTACCGCACCGCGCGGATCTGGCTGGCGATCTACGCGCTGACCGTCCTGACCGCCGTCCTGTTCCAGTCCTGGATCCCGCTGCTGCTGATCGGCCTGCCGCGCCTGTACGGCTGCTGGCACATGGTCCTGACCGGCTGGCTGCAACACGGCGGACTGGACGACAACGCGCTGGATCACCGGCTCAACAGCCGCACGGTCTACATGAACCCGGTCAGCCGCTTCATCTACTGGAACATGAACTACCACGTCGAACACCACATGTTCCCGCTGGTGCCCTATTACCGCCTGCCGGACCTGCACCGGGTCTGCGCCTTTGATTTCCCGGCGCCGAACAGGTCGATCCCGCAGGCCTTTGCCGAGATGCTGCCGGTGCTCTGGCGCCAGCGGCACGACCCCGATTTCCACCTGCGCCGTCCCCTGCCCGACAGCGCCCACCCCTACCACGACGGCCCGCGCGCCAGCGCCGGCTGACAGACCAAGGAGACCCCAATGGCAGACTGGATTGACGCCTGTGCCGCAAGCGACATCGACGAAGAGGACGTGATCCGTTTCGATCACGGCAGCCGGACTTTCGTGATCGTGCGCGACCACCAGGACAACTACTATTGCACCGACGGGCTGTGCACCCACGAGGACGTGCACCTTGAAGACGGGCTGGTGGTCGAGGCGACCATCGAATGCCCCAAGCATTCGTCGATCTTCGACTGCTCCACCGGAGAGGTGGAAACGCCGCCCGCCTGCGAGAACCTGCACACCTATCCCACCAAGGTCGAGAACGGCCGCGTCTTCATCGAATTGTGAGGCGGCGACCCGGCCTTGGACCCGACCCGGTGCCGCGGGCCAATCTGACAGTCCGGTCCGTCGGCCCACCCACACGAAAGGAAAGCGCATGACCTTCCAACTCGCCGCCTGCGCGGAAATGCTCTGGCTGGACAAGCCCATCGCCTGGCGCGCCGCGCGCCTGCACGAGATGGGCTTTGGCGTCGGTCTCTGGAACTGGCCCGAATGGGACCTCGATGCACTGGAAAAAACCGGCGCCAGTTTCACCATCATGAACGGCTATCTGCGCGGCCGCCTGTCGGATGCCGAAGGCGCCGACCTGCTGGTGAACTCCGCCCGTGAAACCGCGCAGGTCGGCAAGCGGCTGGGCGTCGCGCGGCTGAACCTGCACGGCACCGGCCTGGGCGACGGCGGCCTGCCGATCCCGCAGCACACGGCCTTTGCCCCCGGCATGTGGCTGCGCGCGCGCGATACGCTCAACCGGATCTGCGACATGGCCGAGGAAGAGGGCGTGACCTTCACCCTCGAAAACCTCAACCTGCGCGAACATCCGGGCTGTCCCTTCAACACGACCGCCGACGTGCTGTCGCTGGTCTCGGCGGTGGACCGGCCACAGCTGCGCATCAACCTCGATCTGTACCACACCCAGATCGGCGAGGGTGACGTGATCCGATGGGCCGAGGCCTGCCTGCCCTGGATCGGAGAATACCAGGTCGCCGACAACCCGGGCCGGTTCGAGCCGGGGACCGGAGAGATGAACTATCCCGTCATCGCCCGCGCGCTGGCCGACATGGGCTATGATGGCCCGGTCGCCTTTGAGGGCTATGCCAAGACCGACCCCGAAACCGCGCTAGAGGCCTTCCGCGCGGCCTTCACGGTCTGACGTCAAGGAACGATCCCATGAGCATCTACCATAACCGTCCGCTTGTCTCGGACATCCGCGCCATGAAGAAACGCGGTGAAAAGATCTCGATGCTTTTCGTCACCACCCCCGACGAGGCCGCTGCGGCCGCCGAAGCCGGCATCCACATGCTGTCGATCGAGGGCCGGTTCTTCGACGCTGAAATGCGCGAGGCGGCGGGCGACTGTTTCGTCCAGGTCGGCCTGCCCTACGGCGGCTGGGGCAGTTTCCAGGGCCGCCCGCTGGCCACCGGAGAGGACTACTTGCGCGCCGCCTTCCACTACGCGGCGCTTGGCGGCGACGCGGTCTATTGCGCGGCCTCCTACGACATCCAGAAACTGCTGTGCGACAATCACATCGCGGTGGTGGGCCACATCGGCCTGATCCCGTCCTACATCACCTGGACCGGTTGGCGCGCGGTGGGCAAGACCGCCGACGAGGCGCTGGCCCTGTGGCGCCACACGCAGATGCTGGAACGTATCGGCGTCTTCGGCGCCGAGCTGGAAGTCGTGCCGGACCGCGTGGCCAGGTACCTGACGGAAAACTCCTCGCTGGTCATGCTGGGCATGGGGGCGGGCAGATACGCCGATGCGCAATATCTCTTTACCGAGGATGTCTGTGGCTATGGCAAGACCCACAAGCCGCGCCACGGCAAGACCTACCGCAACTTCGCGCCCGAGCTGGAAAGGCTGCAGGCCGAACGCATCGCCGCCTTCAGGGACTACAAGGCCGACGTGGACAGTGGCGGGTATCCGGCGGATCAGCACAGCGTCACGATCCAGGACGCCGAGTTCGACGCCTTCATGACCGCGGCCCGCGCCTGACCCCCACATTGATCGCCAAACACCCGGCCCGGGGGATCAGACCCCGGGCGGGATCAGGACGAACTTGCCGACATGGGTCTTGGCCAGGAAATCCCTCTGCGCCGTCACGATCTGGTGCAGCGGATAGGTCCGGGCCACCAGCGGGCGGATCTCGCCCCGTTCGACATAGCCGATGAGGTCGGGAAAGACCGTCTCATCCCAGGCCGTGGTGCCGATCACCTGCCGGTCGTGCAGGTACAGCTCGCGCATGTCCAGCGGCACCACGGGGCCGGCGATGGCCCCGGAACTCACCAGCCGCCCGCCCCGCCGCAGCACCGCGAGCCTGCCCGGAAACCCGTCCCCGGCGACATTGTCGACCACCAGGTCGATGCTGCCCGCGCCCAGCACCTTTTCCGGGTCATCCGCCCGTGCGATGCACCGGGATGCCCCCAGCTCGTACAGCAGCTCCATCTTGCCGGGGCTGGTCTGGGCAATGACCTCGGCACCGCGCCGCGCGGCCAGTTGCACCGTGGCCGAGCCCACCCCGCCCGAGGCGCCGCTGACCAGCACACGCTCTCCGGCGCGCAGTCCCGCACGCTGCAGCATGTTCTCGGCCGTGCCGTAGGCGCAGGGCACAGAGGCCAGTTCCGCATCGCTCCAGTCGCAGTCGACGGAAAAGACCTCGGTCGCAGGCACCTTGACGTATTGGGCAAAGGAACCGTCGAAATCCGACGCCATCCACACCGTGTCCATATGATCGAAACCGCGCGTCCGCATGCAGGGCCGCACCAGGACCCGCCGACCGATCAGTTTCTGGTCCGCATCCGGCGCCGCCTGCACCACCCGCCCGCAGCAATCGGTGCCCTGGATCAGCGGAAAGGGCGTGGCCGCGTTCCAGCCCCCATCGGCGCGCTCCTCGGGCGGTCCATCGGAGGTGGCCGCCGTGTCCGTCGTGACCCCGGAGGAATACCAGCCCAGGCGCGTGTTGATCTCGGTGTTGTTCACACCTGCGGCCAGAACTTTCAACAGCACCTCGCCGGGGCCGGGGACGGGCACCGGGACGTCGCGATATTCCAGCCGGTCGTATCCGCCGTTGCCCGTGGTGACGACCGCTTTCATGGTCGCGGGCAAAGGTGTCTCAGACACCTTCAATCCCCTTCAGCGTCAAGTTGGTGACAAGCTGGGCGTATTCCTCGCGGGCGTCGCTGCCGGCACCACCGTTCCACATGTAATACCAGTTCAACATGCCAAAGACAGACATGGTGACAGAGCGCAGCTTGCGCGCATCCGCCGCCAGCGGATCTGGCGCGATCTCGGCCAGTATGGCCGAGAGATGGTTGACCATGTCGCGCTGGTAGGCGCGCAGCACCTTCTGCTTGTCCTCGGGCAGGGCCTCCAGCGCGGAAATCTGCACCTTGTGGTGGTCGTCGGCGCCCTGGTAGGCCCGCAGCACCGCGCGCACGGTGTCCAGCAGACGATCCTGCGGGGTGGCACCCGGCGCGGGATCAACGCAGACACGGGCGTGCAGGGCCGACAGGTAGCTGTCCAGCAGGTCGAACAGCAGCGCGTCCTTGCCCGCGTAGTAGTGGTAGATATTGGCCTTCGAGATGCCGCAGCCCGCCGCAATCCGGTTCATCGAGGCGCGGTCGAATCCTTCGGCGGCAAAGACCTGTGCCGCGCAGTTCAGGATTTGCGCGCGTTTCTCGTCGTGATCCTTGGCGATGGGGCGTGCCACGGTCTCTCCTCGCTCCCTGTCCCGATCCTTTACCGGGGTTTGGCGGGGAAATTAACTGACCGATTGGTCGGTGACAACATCGGACAGGACCGGGCCGCCTCAGGCCGCCGCCGACAGCCTGTCCAGCCCCGGCGCGGGCAGGCGCTGCAACAGCCGCGCCGTCCCGGCCCGACAGGCCGGACCGGCCCAGGCCTCGGGCAGCACGAAATCCGGAAGTTCCGGCACTTTCAGCACGATACGCCGCCAGCTGTGCACGATCAGCACCCGCAGGGCGGCGGTTTGCAGCGGGTCCGGCGCACTGGCGGCCGCCAGCGCCGCCTCGGCCCGCGTCAGCCGGGCCGCCAGGTCAGCCGACAGCGCCACGGTCATCGCGTCGCAGGTCTTGTCGCGCATCCAGCGCGGCAAAGGCCTGTCGGGATCGATCGGCGTGGCAAAGGCCTCTGCCCCGGCGGGCGGATGCGCGGTCAACACCGCGTGCGGCGTGACCCAGACATCGTTTCGCGTCCATTCCAGCGGAGAGGCCGGATCGGTCAGCACCAGAAAAGCCGCCTCGGCGGGTGGATCGGTGGCATAGATGCGCGGGCTGGCGGCCACGGTCTGCGCCCGACCTTCGGGCGTCAGGCGGTACAGACTGGACCGGCCCGCACGCTCGCTTTCGATCCAGCCGTCCTTGCGCAGGCGGTGCAGGGCCACGCGCATGGCTTCGGGTTTTATCCCGACACGGCTCATGATCTCACCCAGGACAGTGCCCGGCAGGGCCGAGCCATCCTGCGCAAGATCACCGAAGACGGTGACAAGCAGCGACCAGACGCGCGGGGGGATCTCCCCCCGCAGGTCACTGACCGCTGCTTCGAAGGCCGTGCTGTCCATCGTCTCCTGTCTGCGCTCAGGCGCTGTAGGCGTTCATCGTCAGCAGCTCGTATTCGGCCACTTTCTCGCCATCCTGGTTGGTCAGCGTCACGTGCCAGCGCACTTCGCCATACTCGTCTGTCCGACGGGTCTTTTGCTTGACGGTCAGGCGCACGTTCAGCGCATCCCCCGCCACCACCGGCTTCATGAAGCGTAGCCCGTCCAGCCCGGTATTGGCCAGCACCGGGCCCTCGTTCGGCTCGACGAACATGCCCGCCGCGAAACTCAGCAGCAGGTAGCCATGCGCGACACGCCCCGGGAAGAATGGATTCCGCGCGGCGGCCTCCTCGTCCATGTGGGCATAGAAGGTGTCGCCGGTGAATTCCGCGAAATGCTCGATGTCGGCAAGCGTGATCTCACGCGGGCCCGCATGCAGCGTCTCGCCAATCGCCAGATCGTCGAAGCCACGGGTAAAGGGATGCGCCGGGGCCTCGACCTCTGCCGCGCCGGGCACCCAGCGGTTGCCGATGGCGCTCAGCATGTCCGGGCTGCCCTGGATCGAAGTCCGCTGCATGTAATGCATCACGCCGCGCACGCCGCCCATTTCCTCGCCGCCACCCGCGCGGCCGGGGCCGCCGTGGACAAGATGCGGCATCGGCGAACCATGCCCGGTGCTTTCCTTCATGCTGTTGCGGTCGTTGAAGTAGAGCCGCCCGTGGAAGGCGCCCGCGCCCAGCGCAACCTCACGGGCGACCGCCGGATCATGGGTGATGACAGAGGCCACCAGCGACCCGCCGCCGCGATTGGCGATCTGCACCGCGTGCCCCAGGTCGCGATAGCCCATGACGGTGGACACAGGGCCAAAGGCCTCGGTGTCGTGGATGCGCTCCGCCTTGTCCGGGTCGGCGCAGTGGAACAGCATCGGCGGCAGGAAGGCACCCTTGGCCCCATCCGCGCCATGCACCTCGAAGGCATCGGGGTCCCCATAAACACGCTCTGCCTCGGCGCCGATCACCGCCGCCTTTTCAAGAACGTCGCGTTTCTGGCCGTTGGAGACCAGCGCCCCCATGCGCGTGGCCTCTGCCCGGGGATCGCCAATCGGCGTCTTGGCCAGCCGCGCGCTCAGCGCCTCGATCACCGCCGGAACATGTGCCTCGGGCGCGATGATGCGGCGGATCGCGGTGCATTTCTGCCCCGCCTTCACGGTCATCTCGCGGTGCACTTCCTTGACGAAGAGATCGAATTCGGGCGTGCCGGGTTCCGCGTCCGGCCCCAGGATCGAGGCGTTCAGGCTGTCCTGTTCGGCCACGAAGCGCACCGATTCACGCAACAGGTGCGGGTTCGACCGCAGCTTCAGCGCCGTGTCCGCCGAGCCGGTGAAACTCACCGCGTCCTGGCAGGTCAGCCGGTCCAGCATGTCGCCCAGGCCGCCCGCCACGAATTGCAGCGCGCCCTCGGGCAGCAGACCGCTTTCCAGCATCAGCCGCACCGCCAGTTCGGTGACGTAGCAGGTGGCCGTGGCCGGCTTCACGATGGCAGGCACCCCCGCCAGCAGGGTCGGCCCCAGCTTTTCCAGCATCCCCCAGACCGGGAAGTTGAAGGCGTTGATATGCACCGCGACACCCTGCAGCGGCGTACAGATGTGATGCCCAAGGAACTGCCCCGAGCGCGACATCTGTTCGACATCGCCGTCCAGGTAGACATGCCCGTCCGGCATCTCTCGCCGCCCCTTGGAGGCAAAGACAAAGAGCGTTGCAATGCCGCCGTCGATGTCCAGCCCGTGATCGCGCGCCGTCGCCCCGGTGTTGAACGACAGGTCGTAAAGCGCCTCTTTGTGCTGCGACAGGTACTGCGCCAGCGCCTTGAGCATCTTGGCCCGCTGGTGGAAGGTCATAGCGCGCAGCGCCGGGCCGCCCTTGTCGCGGGCGAAAGCCAGCATCGCCTCGACGTCCAGCGCGTCGTTGCCCGCGTGGCCCAGCACCTCGCCGGTGACCGCGTTTTCAAAGCTGCGTGCGCCTGTGCCCGGTGCAACCCATTGGCCCGCCGCATAGCTCTTGATCTCAAGAAGGCTCATCCTTCCCCCCTGTCCTGCCGGTCGCGCCCGGCGGTTCATTGAATCTCTGTCTCAGGCCCGTTTGTTCAGGCCGTCTCTGTCAGGCCCAGCCGGGCCAGCGCAGCATCCAGGCGCTTTTCCCATTCGGCCCGCATCTCGGGCGCGCTGGCGTGGCGCAGGCCCCAGGCCTGCAGTTGCGCCATACGGTCATCGGACGGATCGCCAAAGACCGCCGCCACGCGCGGGCGCCAGTAGGCCAGGCTCTTGGCAATCGCCGCCCCCTGCCCCTCGGCCCCCAGCCGCTCCAGCCCTTCTTCGGCCAGTTCGGTATGGCGCCGTTCCACGGGCAGGACCTCGCGCAGCGCCTCGGCCAGCGGCTGGTAGGTGACGCGCGCCATGTCCTCCAGCTGCACGGAGACCGCGTGGCCCATGCAGAGGTTCATCACCACCGCGTCGGCCCAGCCGTCCAGCGGGTAGTTGAAGACCGACAGGCGCATGTCATGGGTGGACCGTGTCGATCCCGGAGCCGTGTCGCGCGGCAGACGGTCGGTCCAGGGATGGTGGCCGACGTAGCGGTCGGTATTGGCCCCGAATTCGCCCATCAGGCGCAGCACCTTGTCCGCGTGATCGGTCTTTTCCAGCACGATCCGCGCGGCGGCGATGCGTTCCTTGATCCCCGGCCCGTCGTTGATCACATCGGCAAAGCCCGCCGCGCCCGCCAGTTCGCTGTCGACGAAGGTGCTCATCAGCTTCATCAGCTCGGCGCGGTAACGGGGCGGCACATTGGCCGGGTTGGTCAGCCGCCCGCCCTGGGCCAGGTAGTCGGCAATGTTCATCTCGTCCGTCATGGCATCCCCCTTACTGGTCGTAATCCACGACCACGCGGTCGGTGAGCGGGTAGGACTGGCAGGACAGGACGTAGCCACGTTCGACCTCGTAATCCTCCAGCGCGTGATTGGCGATCATCTCGACCTCGCCCTCGATCACCCGGCACTTGCAGGTGGAACAGACCCCGGCCTTGCAGGCATAGGGCGCGTCCAACGCGTTTTCCAAAGCCGCGTCGAGAACCGAAAAGTCCTTGTCCATCTCGAAGCTGCGCGTGGTGCCGTCCAGCGTGACGGTCGCCTGCGTGCGCGCCGCCTGTGTGCCCGCCTCGGTGCTGGTGGCCTTGCGCGCCAGCCGTCCGGGCTGGGCGCTTGCAAACAGTTCGAACTTGATCTGCTCCTCGGTCAGGCCGTGATCCTTCAGCGCCTTGGCAATGCCCAGCATCATCGGCTCCGGCCCGCAGATAAAGGCGGTGTCGACGTTTTCGACGTCGATCCAGTGCTCGAACAAAGCGTCACACTTCTCGGCATCGACACGGCCCTGGAACAGGTCGATGTCCATCGCGTCCGATTCCAGGACGTGGATGATGTTGAGCCGCCCCATGTAGAGGTTTTTCAGATCTTCCAGTTCCTCGCGGAACATGATCGAGTTCACGCCCCGGTTGGCATAGACCAGTGTGAAATCCGACCGCGGCTCCGTCGACAGGACGGTCTTGAGGATTGACAGCACCGGGGTGATCCCCGACCCGCCGGCAAAGCCCAGGTAGCTGCGGCTGGCCGCCGGATCGAGCGGGGTGTGAAAGCTGCCCATCGGTTCCATCGCTTCCAGCACCATGCCCGGTTGCAGGTCCTCGTTGGCCCAGGTCGAAAAGGCGCCGCCATCGACCTTCTTGATCCCCACCTGCAACAGGCCCTCTCCCCGGCCGGCGCAGATGGAATAGGAGCGGCGCACCTCGGTGCCGTCGAAATCGCGGCGGAAGGTCAGGTACTGCCCCTGGATGAAGTCGAAGCTTTCGCCATTCGCCGGTTCCAGCGTCACGACAACCGCATCGCGGATGGTCTTTTTCACGTCACGGACGGTCAGTTCATGAAAGCGCGGCATGGGCCACCCTCCTCAGATGCACTTGAAATAGTCGAAAGGCTCCAGGCAGTCGGTACACCGCCAATGCGCCTTGCAGGGGGTCGAGCCGAACTGGCTCACACGGGTGACGTTCCTGGACCCGCAATGCGGGCACTTTTCCGGCCCGCCCGCAGGTTGCGGAGGGGCGATCCCGTAGTCCTCCAGCCGTGACCGCCCCTTCTCGCTCAGCCAGTCCGTCGTCCAGGGCGGAGCGATCCGCGTCTCGATCTTCACGTCCTTGATGCCCCGGTCGCGCAGCGCGGTCTCGATATCCATCGAGATCACGCTGGTCGCCGGACAGCCCGAATAGGTCGGCGTCACCGCCACCTTGACTGTCTCTCCCTCCAGCATCACCTCGCGCACGATGCCCAGGTCGACGACAGAGATCACGGGGATCTCGGGGTCCGGCACCTCGTCCAGCCAGCCCCAGATCTGATCCACACTCACGGTCATGGCGGGTTACCAGCGCGCGCCCGGATAGGCCCGTTGCAGCCACTGCATCTGCGTCAGCATGTGGCCCAGGTGTTCCGAATGCCGGAACCCGGTCTTGCCGCCCGCATGGGCAAAATCGCTGTCGGGGATGACCAGCGTGGCCTCGCTCATGGTCTCCTG
Organism: Mameliella sp. AT18; assembly: GCF_028807275.1. Taxonomy (NCBI): domain Bacteria; kingdom Pseudomonadati; phylum Pseudomonadota; class Alphaproteobacteria; order Rhodobacterales; family Roseobacteraceae; genus Antarctobacter; species Mameliella sp. AT18. Next base: position 4,464 of record NZ_JARAMO010000269.1, on the reverse strand, counting down.
CACCGCCGCGTCCCAGGCCGCGCGCAAGGACGACGGCTCCGGCGCGATGCCTTCACCCGCCATGATCCCGCTGACCTCGTCATCGGTGAACATCTCGCCCGCGTAGGGCCAGAGCAGGTCCAGCGCCGCCTGCATCCGCCGGTGGCTCTCGCTGGTGCCGTCGCCCAGGCCGATCACCGTGTCGCGCGAGCGTTCGACGTGATAGGCCACTTCCTTGACCGCCTTCGCCGCGATCCCCGCCACCCGCTCGTCCGAGGACCCGGCCAGCTTTTGCAGCAGCAGAACATGCGCCTGGTCAAAGAGATACTGCCGCATCATCGTCTGGCCAAAATCGCCGTTCGGCTGTTCCGCCAGCAGCACGTTGCGGAAATCCCAGGCGTCGCGCAGCATGGCCAGATCGTCGGCGGACCGGCCCTCACCCTCGACCTCGCCGGCAAGGCCCAGCCACATCTGCGTCTGCCCGATCAGGTCCAGCGCGGTGTTGGCCAGCGCGATATCCTCTTCCAGCACCGGCGCATGTCCGCACCATTCGCTGACCCTGTGACCAAGCACGAGGGTATTGTCCCCCATCCGGCAGAGGAATTCGAAAAACGCCATGTCGCGGGTCATTACATCGCCCCCACTTCTTCGGGGATGTCGAAGAAGGTCGGGTGACGATAGACCTTGGACTCCGACGGCTCGTAGAGCGGCCCCTTGTCCGAAGGCGAGGAGGCCGCGATATGCCGCGCCTCGACCACCCAGATGCTGACACCCTCGTTGCGGCGGGTATAGACGTCGCGGGCGTTCTTGACGGCCATGTCCGCGTCCGGCGCGTGCAGCGACCCGACGTGGCGGTGGCTCATGCCGTGCTGGCCACGGATGAAGACCTCCCAGAGCGGCCATTCGTGGCGCTTGGGTTTCGTGGCTTGATCCGGCGTGTCCGGATAGGCTGCGTTCGGGGAACTCATCTCAACTTCCTCCCAATCTCGATACCGGGCGCACCCGGGGGGCCATCACTCGGCCGCGACCTTGCGCGCGGCCTTCTTCTCGGCATGGGCCAGCAGCCCGTCACGCACCCATTTGCCATCGTCCCAGGCCTTGTTCCGCGCCGCCAGACGTTCGCGGTTGCACGGCCCGTTGCCCTTGAGCACGTCAAAGAACTCGGACCAGTCGGGCTGCGAGAAATCGTAGTGCCCGGTCTCCTCGTTCCATTTCAGGTTCTCATCCGGGACAGTCAGCCCAAGGTATTCGGCCTGCGGCACGGTCTGGTCGACGAACTTCTGACGCAGCTCGTCATTGGTGTTCATCTTGATCTTCCAGGCCATCGACTGCTCGGAATGCACGGATTCCTTGTCCGAGGGGCCGAACATCATCAGGGACGGATACCAGAAGCGGTTCAGCGCATCCTGGGCCATCTTCTTCTGCGCCGGCGTGCCAGAGGCCATCTTCATCATGATGTCGTAGCCCTGACGCTGGTGGAACGACTCCTCCTTGCAGATCCGGATCATCGCGCGGCTGTAGGGGCCAAAGGACGTCCGCTGAAGCGGCACCTGGTTCATGATCGCCGCGCCATCCACCAGCCAGCCGACCGCGCCCATGTCGGCCCAGGTCAGCGTGGGATAGTTGAAGATGGACGAATATTTCATCCGCCCGTCCAGCAGCATCTCGGTGATCTCGTCGCGGGTCACACCCAGCGTCTCGGCGGCGCAATACAGGTACAGCCCGTGCCCCGCCTCGTCCTGCACCTTGGCCAGCAGGATCGCCTTGCGCTCCAGCGTGGGCGCACGGGTAATCCAGTTGCCCTCGGGCAGCTGGCCGACGATTTCCGAATGCGCGTGCTGGCCGATCTGGCGGATCAGCGTCTTGCGATAGCCCAGCGGCATCCAGTCCTTGGGCTCGATCTTCTCACCCGCGTCGATGCGGGCCTGGAAAGCGGCGAGCTTCTCGGGGTCTTCCTGCGTCGCCTCCGACTTGATCATCTGTGCATACATGGCAGAATCTCCCTGCTGATCGACTTCAAACCCGTTCGAGGACGATGGCCGCCCCCTGCCCCACGCCGACACACATGGTGCAGAGCGCGTAACGTCCCCCATTGCGCCGCAACTGGTGGGCCGCGGTCAAGACAAGACGTGCGCCCGACATGCCCAGCGGGTGCCCCAACGCGATGGCGCCACCCTGCGCGTTCACGCGCGGATCGTCATCCGCCACGCCAAGCTCGCGCAGCGTCGCCAGGCCTTGGCTGGCAAAGGCCTCGTTCAATTCTATCACATCCATCTGGTCGATGCTCAGCCCGCACCGATCCAGCACCTTGCGGCTGGCGGGCACGGGGCCGATGCCCATGACGCGCGGCGCCACACCGGCCGATGCCATGCCCAGCACGCGGGCGATGGGCGTCAGCCCCTGCGCCTTGACCGCTGCCTCACCGGCCAGCAGCAGCGCCGCCGCCCCGTCGTTCACGCCACTGGCATTGCCGGCGGTGACGCTCAGGTCCGGCCCGTTCACGCCCTTCAGCTTGCCCAGTTTCTCTACCGTCGTCCCGGGGCGCGGATGTTCGTCCGTATCGACGATGACCGGATCGCCCTTGCGCTGCGGCACCTCGACGGGAACGATCTCATCCGCGAACAACCCTGCCGCCTGCGCCGCTTCCCAGCGCGCCTGGCTGCGCGCGGCAAAGGCATCCTGGTCCGCGCGGCTCACGCCATAGTCCGCCGCCACGTTGTCAGCGGTCTCGGGCATCGAGTCGGTGCCATACATCGCCTTCATCTTCGGGTTCACAAAGCGCCAGCCGATGGTGGTGTCGTAGACGGCGTTGGCGCGGGTAAAGGCGCTGGTTGCTTTGGGCATCACGAAAGGCGCGCGGCTCATGCTTTCGACCCCGCCGGCGATGCACAGGTCATAGTCCCCCGCCTTGATCCCCCGCGCGGCAAACCCCACCGCATCCATGCCAGAGGCACAAAGCCGGTTCACGGTCGTCCCCGGCACGCCCTCGGGCAGCCCGGCCAGCAGGGCCGCCATGCGTGCCACGTTGCGGTTGTCCTCGCCCGCCTGGTTGGCCGAGCCATAGATGACCTCGTCCACGGCGCTCCAGTCCACCGAAGGGTTGCGCGCCTTCAGCGCACTGATCGGCAGCGCCGCCAGGTCATCCGCCCTGACCGAGGACAGCGCCCCGCCATAACGTCCAATCGGCGTCCGTACCCCGTCACAGATGAAAGCGTCCATGACCGACACTCCTCCCATTAATCGACCACGCGGTCGGAATACGTCAGCTCAGAGATTCGCGCAAGAAAAAGTTACACTATTCTCACAATTGGACATTTCGGTAACGTTTCATCCCCAACGCATCCCACCCGCATCGGACCCGCGCTCAGCCTGTTCCCTGGTGATTCCGAAAGCGAAGAACAGGCGCAGCCTGTCCAAAAGGGCCGGCGGGCGGGCGTCTTTGCGGCGCAGCCGCAAACAGTCCCGTCCCGGCGACCGCAAAACGAAAAAGGGCGCCCCGGTCTCTCGGAGCGCCCCTTCAACTCATCCAACCCGCCGTGATCAGGCGTCGATACGGTCGGCGTTCATCACCTTGGTCCAGGCCGCGACAAAGTCCTTCACGAACTTCTCGGCGCCATCGTCCTGGGCGTAGACCTCGGCATAGGCCCGCAGGATCGAGTTCGAGCCGAACACCAGGTCCACGCGCGTCGCGGTGAACTTGACCTCGCCCGTCTTGCGGTCCTGGATCTCGTAGGTGCCGTCCCCACCGGGCACCCACTTGAAGCCCATGTCCGTCAGGTTGACGAAGAAGTCGGTGGTCAGGGCCCCCGCGCGGTCGGTAAAGACGCCATGCGCCGTGCCGCCGTGGTTGGTGCCCATGACACGCATGCCACCCAGCAGGCAGGTCATTTCCGGCCCGGTCAGCCCCAACAGCTGCGCCCGGTCCAGAAGCAGTTCCTCGGCGCTGACGATATAGTCCTTCTTCTGCCAGTTGCGGAACCCGTCCGCGACCGGCTCGAGCACGTCAAAGCTCTCGGCGTCGGTCATCTCGGCACTGGCATCGCCACGGCCCGGCGTGAACGGCACCTCGATGTCGAAACCCGCCGCCTTCGCGGCCTGTTCCACACCGACGTTGCCCGCCAGCACGATGACATCCGCAACCGAAGCGCCGGTCTCTGCCGCGATCGGTTCCAGCGCCTTCAGCACTTTCGCCAGGCGGGCCGGCTCGTTGCCCTCCCAGTCCTTCTGCGGGGCAAGCCGGATGCGCGCACCGTTGGCACCGCCGCGCAGGTCGGACTGGCGGAAGGTCCGCGCGCTGTCCCATGCGGTGGCGACCATCTCGGCGGTCGACAGGCCGCTTGCCGCGATCTTGGCCTTGACGGCGGCCACATCGTAGCCGGTCGACCCGGCGGGGATCGGATCCTGCCAGATCAGCTCCTCGGCCGGGGCGTCGGGGCCGATGTAGCGATCACGGTTGCCCATGTCGCGGTGGGTCAGCTTGAACCA